>CAIUPC010000148.1 GCA_903900905.1 uncultured Acetobacteraceae bacterium | reverse complement strand
CCAGGCAAAGGTATCGCGACCAAATGCGATACCCCTGGCATTCTGGTCTTGACCGAAGCGCCCCGGGCGCGGCAACCCTTATTCATGCGCTTTATGATCCCGGCCCCGCTGCTGTGCGCGATCCTCTCCGTGATGGCGCTTGCCCTGACGCCGGCACCTGGGTGGAGTCAGTCGGGGACGCTGCAAATGCCCCCGAAAGCGGCGCCCGAAGCCCCGCCCAAACCCCCGGCCGCCGCGCCCCGTACCCCGGTGCAGCAGGTCGGACCGCACGCGCAGACGGCACCCGTGGTCAAGCCGCACGGCGATTCGCATGCCCAGAAGCCGTCGGGCAGTACAGCCGTACATAAGCCGGCAATGCCCGAACCACCACCGGCCGTGACGGTGCCGCCGCCGCCTACCGCCCCGTCTGGCCCCACGGACAAGCCGGCCACGGCGGACGGCGCCGTCAATAAGGTCAAACCCCTCAAGACCTCCGGCCTGCCGCTGCCACGCTTTGCATCACTGCGATCTGATAACGTCAATCTGCGCGCCGGCCCCGGCACCCGCTATCGGGTCGACTGGGAATATCACCGTCATGACCTGCCGGTCCTGATCGAACGCGAGTTCGAGGATGCCTGGCGCCAGGTCCGCGACCCCGATGGCATTCAGGGCTGGGTCAATCAGGCCAATCTCACCGGCCGGCGCAATTTCATTATCAAGGGTGCTGATGCGATCGTGCGCGCCGATGCCAAGGACAGCGCCGCGATCGTGGCGACATTCAACGTCGGGGTCATCGGACGCATCCGCGCCTGTGAAAAAGACTCCGAATGGTGCCAGGTGCAAAGCAATGGCCACAAAGGATTTCTGAGGCGGACCCAGTTCTGGGGCGCCCTGCCGAATGAGGAGATCACGCGGTGAGCCTCGACGGCCAAAGTGATGCCGCCATCCGCGCGGTATTCGCGGCCACGCGGCGGATCGCGCTGGTTGGCGCCTCTGACAAGCCGTGGCGGGCCTCGCATGAAGTCATGGGTTTCCTGCTCGGGCGCGGCTTCGACGTGATTCCCGTCAACCCACATCGTGCCGGGCAAAGCATCCACGGCCAGACGGTGGTCGCCAATCTGGCGGCGGCCGGGCCGGTTGATATGGTCGACGTATTCCGCAATGCCGCCCATGTCGGGGCCCTGGTCGATGAGGCGATCCGCCTGGGGGCCAAAAGCATCTGGATGCAGCTGGGCGTGGTTGATCGGGCGGCCGCCGAACGGGCCAGGGCCGCCGGTATCGCGGTTTTCATGGACCGCTGCCCGGTGATCGAAGATCGCCGCCTGGGCCTGTTCGCCCATTGAACCCGCCACCTCGCATCGCCACCTGATGCTGTGCTAAGGTCGCAACAGAGGACCTACGGGGACCCAACATGACCAACGAAGAACGCGACATCATCTCCAAATTCATCACCCGCGTGAGCGGCGTGCCAGCAGCGGGGCAGCCGATGCCGGGCTCCATGCTCGCCGGCTCGGTGCCCGCCACAACGGCGCAGCCGCCGCTGCCACCCGTTGATCGGGAGGCTGATGCCCTGATTGGCACGCTGTTCCAGCAGTATCCGGATGCACGCTACCGCCTGACCCAGCTGGCTTTCGTGCAGGAGCACGGGCTGAATGAGGCGCAGAACCGCATCCAACGTCTGGAGTGGGAGTTGCAACAAGCGCAACAGGCCGTGCAACAGGCGCAACTCGCTGCCCAGCAGGCGGCTCAACAGGCCGCGCAGCAACGCCCGGCTACAGGTGGCGGTCTGTTCGGCGGTCTGTTTGGCGGCAACCGCGCCCAGGCGGCGCCGCCGCCCCCGCAGCAGAACCCGGTCTGGGGTGGCGCGCCGCCGCAGTCGGCCTATCAGCAGCCGGCCTACCCACAACCGATGTACCAGCAGGCACCGCCGCCCCCGCAATACGCACCCGGCTACCAGCCGGGCATGTTCCAGCAGCGTGGCGGCTCAGGCTTCCTGGGTTCGGCATTGACCACCGCCGCTGGTGTGGCGGGCGGCCTGGTCGTCGGCAACGCGTTGATGAACATGTTCTCCGGCCATCATAGCAGCGGCGCCGAGGGCTTTGGCGGCGGTGGTGGCTTCGGGGGCGGAGGCGGCAGCCCCTGGTCGACGCCAACCGCGGCGCAACAGGATTATGTTGACCAAGGGACCTGGGACAATGGTGGCGCGGCAGCGCCCTCCAACCAGGATTACGTCGATAACGGCACCTGGGATCAACCCGCGCCGGATCAGTCCTCATCCTGGTCGGACAACAGCGGCGGTGGCGGCTGGGACTCCGGCGGCGGTGGCGGCGGGTCAGACGACACGTTCTGAGCCGGGCTACCCAGCCGCGCTACCCTAGCGACGGTCGCATCGCCTGATTGATCGCGACCGCCGAACCCAGGCTGCTGGCCATATCGGTCGGGATCAGCACCGTCGTCCCGCGTTCCTTGTTCATCTCGTACAGCAGGTTCATCTGGCGCAGCTTCAGCGCGTTCGGGTCGTTGCCATACAGTTTGGCCGCTTCCAGAATCTGCATCGCGATTTCGCGTTCGGCCGAGGCCAGCGTCACACGCGCGTCCTTCTCTCGCTCCGCCTGCGCCTGGCGGCTCATGGCGTCCTGCAATTCGCGGGGGATAGAGACGTCCTTGATCTCAACGCTACGGGCCGTCACGCCCCAATCGGTCGTTTTAGCGGTTATGTTTACCCGCAACTGCTCATCGGCGGTCTTGCGGTCGCTGAGCAGGCGGGACAGGTCGGTCGCCCCGATCATCTCGCGAAGCGAGGTCTGGGCGACACGCTCGATGGCTTCGCGGTAATTGGCGATGCGAACAGCGGCGGCCTCGGGATTGTCCACCTGCCAGAACACAATCGCGTCAACGCCCACCGCGACGGTGTCGCGCGTCAGCGCCTGTTCGGCGGTGATGGTGGTGGTCTGAATGCGTAGGTCCACCACCTGCGCCACCCGGTCGATCAACGGAAACAGCAGGTAGATCCCCGGACCTTTGGCTTTATGAAACCGCCCAAGCCGCAGGATGACCGCCCGGTTCCACTCCGACGCGATGCGCACGGACATGAGGGTGATGATCAGGATAATGACGGCAATGACGCCGCTCAGTCCGAAAAGCGCACTCATATTGGGGCCTCCACTCGTGCTTGGGCACATGTCTCCCGCATGCCGAGTATCGGCTGGATTGTGGCCGGATGTCACGGCTTCCGTTAGACAACCGCGTCGGCCCGCCCTCTCGGCAGGCTCGGCGCCCCGTTGATATAAGGGACCAGACACTGCCCGCCGCGACCGCACTGTTCAGCCCGGATGAGTGGCAGGCTATCGGCCTGACCCTCGGTGTCGCCGTAAGGGCGGTGCTTGTGGACCTGCCGATTGCGATTGGGCTGGGCTTTGCCCTGTCACGCGGGCGGTTCGCCGGACGCGCGGTATTGGATACCGTGACCCATCTGCCACTGGTGCTGCCGCCGGTCGTCGTCGGCTGGCTGCTGCTGCTCCTGTTTGGGCTGCACGGCCCCGTTGGCGCCTGGCTGTTCGCCTGGTTCGGCATCCGGCTGGTGTTTACCCAGGCAGGCGCCGTGCTGGCCTGCTCGGTCATGATCCTGCCGCTGATGCTGCGTGCCATCCGCCAGTCGCTCGACGCGGTTGACCCGGGGCTGGAGCAGGCGGCCCGCACGCTTGGCGCCGGCGCCTGGGACCGGTTCCTGTCGATCACCCTCCCGCTCGCCGCGCCGGGCGTGCTCGTAGGCGCCATTACCGGTTTCGCGGCGGCCCTGGGGGAATTCGGCGCCGTTATCACCTTCGCCGCCAATATTCCCGGTCAAACGCAGACGCTGCCACTGGCGATCTACAGCGCCCTGCAAAGCCCGGGCGGGGAGGAAACCGCCGCCCGCCTGTCGCTGGTGTCCGTCACGCTGGCGGTCGTGTTCCTCGTGTTGGCCGAGGGCCTGGGCCGGCGCCTGCGCGCCCGCGTCGGGCGTTAGAGCTTGCGCAGCACCACCTCAATCGCAGCATCCGTCAGCGGCGTCCGCGTCTGATCAAACCCGCGACCCGCCAGCGTCGAACGGTATCCATGATCGGCCACTTCCACCTTCAGCGGCACGACCTGGTCATTCACCTCGGTCAGCAGGCTGAGCATGTTCACCGACACCGGCGACCAGGACTTGCGCTTGCTCATCGTGAACGTGAGCTTGTGGTCGGAGTTGAAACGGGACGGCCATTGGCCCTGCTCATACATGTCCTCATCCGGCACCGCGAAGATCAAATGCCCGCCCGGACGCACCACGCGGATCCAGTTCCGCAGGGCAATCAACGGATCCCGCACATGCTCCAGGCAATGCGAAGAATAGGCGAAATCGAACCGGTTATCCTCGATCTTATCGAGGGTCTGGGCATCCCCGTCTTCCTGATCGTAGAGCATCAGGCCGGTGATCCGCGGGAATAATTCGGCGTAAAGCCCGAGGGAATCCGGTCCGGGCCCGATATCGAGGCCCGTCCCCACGAACCAGCGCGTGGCATAGCGGGCATCGAACAGGCGGCGTGCCGTTGCGATGCAGGTGGCGCCGGGAATGCCCGCGACGACGCGTAATTCGGCCATGAGATCTCTCTTTCCGTGGGTGGCCCGGTTTGCCCTAGAAATCCGCGGCCAGCAATCCGGGGCGGTTCAGGCCGTAATGGCCGCGAAGTGTCTCAGCGCTGTATTCAGACCGGAACAGGCCACGCCGCCGCAAAAGCGGCACGACCTCCGCGACGAATACATCCAGCATGGCCGGCAGTATTGGCGGCATCAGATTGAAGCCATCCGCCGCCCCCTCCGCATGCCAGTCCGCAATCAAATCGGCAATCTGCTCCGGCGTGCCGGCGGTCACGTAATGGCCGCGCGCCCCCGCCATGTAGCCAAGCAACTGCCGCAAAGTGGGTTTCTCCCGCCGCACCAGGCCGACAATCACCTCCGTCCGGCTCCGCGCCGCCTCCACCAGAGCGGGATCGGGGAAGTCGTCGGGCGATAGCGGCCGATCGAGCGGGAGATGCGAGAAATCGTGCCCGCCAAACCGGCCCGACAGGCGCTTGCGGCCGACTTCGGGGTCGCTCAGATCATTCAGCTCTTGCGACAGCCGTGCCGCTTCCGCTTCGGTGCCGCCGATAATCGGGCTGAGGCCGGGCAGGATCAGGACCTGGTCAGGCGCGCGCCCGGCGGCCACCGCGAGGCGCTTGAGGTCACGGTAGAATTCGATCGCGGTGGCCTTTTCCATCTGAGCGGTGAATACCGCCTCGGCATGGCGGGCGGCGAAGGCGCGGCCGGTTTCGGACGATCCGGCCTGCACGAAGACGGGCCGACCCTGCGGGCAGCGGGGCACGTTCAGCGGGCCGGTGACCTGATAGAACGGGCCATGATGATCGATCGGGCGGATCGATCCGGTGCGGGCATAGACGCCGTGTGCGCGATCATCGATGACCGCATCATCGGCCCAACTGTCCCACAGGGCTTTCACCACGCTCATGTATTCTTCGGCCCGTTCGTAACGCTCCGCGTGGCTCAACGGCCCGGTACCGCCAAAGTTGCCCGAGGCTGTCGCCAGCCAGGTCGTGACGATGTTCCAGCCCACACGCCCCTTGCTGATGTGATCGAGGGACGCGAATTGCCGCGCGAGGTTGAACGGCTCGGTATAGGTGGTGGAGCAGGTGCCAATCAGCCCGATCCGGCTGGTCACGGCGGCCAGCGCGGCCAGGGTTGTCACCGGTTCCAGCCAACTGCGCGGGGCGGCGGCGATGTCGTCTCCGGCGGCCAGGGTGTCGGCCAGGAACACCGAATCAAAGCACCCTTTCTCCGCCGTCCGCGCCAGGCCGGTGACGTAATCGAGATCCGTCAGCGCCAGATCGGAGGCGAGCGGGTGCCGCCAGGCGGCCTCATGATGGCCGCGGCCATGGACAAACAGATTGAGGTGCAGGGAACGCGGCATGGCGATGCTCTCCGACCCGGGTTGACTTCGCCGGGCGCCTGTTCAGTGTTCCGCGATCAGGCGCTGACGACAAGGCGCTGTGGGGAGAGCTTCATGCGTGTTCTGGCATTTTTGATAATTGGAATCCTTTTACTCGCCGCGCCCGCCATGGCGCAGCGCCAGGGCGGCACGCTGCGGCTCACCCATCGCGATAGCCCCGCCAGCCTGTCGATGCATGAGGAAGGCACCAACTCCGTCGCCACGCCGATGATGTCGGTGTTCAACAATCTCGTCATCTATGATCAGCACATCAAACAAAACAGCATGGACACGATCCGGCCGGAGCTGGCCTCATCCTGGACATGGAACGACGCCCGCACGAAGCTGACCTTCAAACTGCGGGAGGGTGTGAAGTGGCACGACGGCATGCCGCTCACCGCGAAGGACGTCAAATGCACCTGGGACATGCTGGCCGGGCGGTCGGAGACGAAATTCCGGCTGAATTTCCGTGAGGGCTGGTACAAGAACCTCGCCGATGTCACCACGGACGGGGATTTCGCGGTCACCTTCCATCTGACCAATCCGCAGCCGGCGTTTCTGGCGCTGCTGGCCTCGGGCTACTCGCCTGTCTATCCCTGCCATGTGCCGCCCAATACCATGCGCACCAAGCCCATCGGCACTGGGCCGTTCAAGCTGGTGGAATACAAGGTCAATGAATCCATCAAGATGGTCCGCAATCCCGACTATTGGAAAAAGGGGCTGCCCTATCTTGATGCGATCGAGTTCACGATCATTCCCAACCGCTCCACCGCCATCCTCGGTTTCGCCGCGGATCGGTTCGATGTGACCTTCCCGTTTGAGATCACCATTCCGCTGGTCAAGGACGTCATGACCGCGGCGCCGGAGGCGATCTGTGAGATCGCGTCGAGCAATGTCAGCACCAACCTGCTGGTCAACAACACCCGCCCGCCCTTCGATAACCCCGAGGTCCGCCGCGCGATGGCGCTGGTGCTCGACCGCAAGGGTTTCATCGACATTCTGTCGGACGGCAAGGCCGATCAGGGGGGGGCGATGCTGCCGCCGCCGGAAGGGGTTTGGGGGATGACGCCGGAGATGTTGAAGACCCTCCCGGGTTATGGTGGCGACGTCGAAAAGAACCGGGCGGAGGCGCAGCGCATCATGGCCGGCCTCGGCTACGGGCCGGACAAGCGGCTGAGCGTGAAGGTGTCGACCCGCAACATCGTGCCTTATCGTGACCCGGCGGTGGTGCTGATCGACCAGCTGAAGCACGCTTATATTGATGGTGAGCTGGAGGTGATCGAAACCGCGCTGTGGTTCCCGAAGATCACCCGCAAGGATTTCAACGTCGCTTTGAACCTGACCGGCAGCGGGGTCGATGACCCGGATCAGCAGTTCTTCGAAAGCTATACCTGCGGCGCCCAGCGCAACTACTCCAGCTATTGCAACAAGGACCTGGATGCGTTGATCGCCCGCCAGTCGGTCGAGATCGATCAGGTCAAGCGTAAGCAGCTGGTGTGGGAGATTGATCGCAAGCTGCAGGAGGATGTCGTGCGCCCGATCATTTTCCATGGCCGCGCCGCCACCTGCTGGAACAAGCGGGTGAAGAACATGACCATCATGGTCAACAGTATCTATAATGGCTGGCGGTTCGAGGACACGTGGCTGGAGCAATAACAGCGGCGGTCAGAGGCCCGCGGCCTGTGCCGCCCGCTCCGGCAACACCCGTCCGAGCGTTTCGATCACTGGATGCGTGATGCCCGTGGCGGTGAGGCGCCGGATTTCATCGGCGAGGCGATCCGGTAATTCGGCCGCCATTGTGTGGATGCGACCGACCAGCACATCAGCATCAATGCGGATTTCGGCTGCCAGTTTGCGCCATTGGGGCAGGTTGATATCGCGTATTCGATATTCGCCCCCTACCTTCATCGCGAGCCTGGCTTTTGCGGGATCGATATCCTGATAGCCGAAAATACTTGCGAGATCGTAAAGCGGCGCCAACCGTACCAGACCTCCGCCACCGATCAGCAATGAATAATTCTTGGCATGGGCATCAGTTCCCCCGATGAGCCAGTTCAGGATCAAAGCATCAAGGAATGTCGCCTGGTCCTCCTCGTAGGCTGTCCTTGAATCGCGTTCCTTCGACTGTTGCAGACCCGAGGCATGTGAACGTAACAGATTTATGATGGCCCTTGGCCCGGGTCCACCATCGTTTTGGTATTTCAGAGACGGATGTACGCTCAGAGCCTGGCACATATCCTCTTGATGAACGCGGTATGTCGCAGTGGTTTTCACAAATTCCGACAGTACCTGCGCGGAAGCGGACGCATCCGCGGCTTCAGCGGCTGCACGCGCGACGAACACCGCAGCGGCCGGGTCACCCGACATAGCGTGCATTGCAGCCTCAGCGGCTTTGGCGGCTGCCAGTGCGGCTCGTGCGGCCGCGAGGGGCGCGATATGGACGCGATCGTACCGTTCGATCACGATCGCCGTTACATCTTCGAATTGCCGGACATCAGAACGTGCGGTGGGAAGCCCAAGGGCCCGGGCAAGCGCAAGGCAAAGATGCTCGTTCTCGGCGTGCCCGCCTAAGTCACCGGATTGTGGCTTCAGGATGTGGGTCGTCGGCTCACGCCCCGATGGTACCCCCCAGCGTTGTCCATCAAAGCAAAGGGCGGTTTTGGGTTGCGCACCAGCGAGGCTGAATTGTCCGGTATCGCGCGGCGCCCGACCGGCACTCGCATCCGCTTGCAACCCGCGGAGTCGTCCGGCGACATCGGTTTCGGTTAGCCAATCGACGGCGCCGGGCTTTCCATTCTGAAATTCAGCCCGGGCTTCCGGACGCACGAACTGCACCGCACCCGCACAGTCTTCGCCGACCTCGGCGATCAAGGCAAAGGCGCTACGTGGAGAGACATGAAAGCGCTGCGCCCAGCGGCGGAGAACGAATTCGTTATCCGGTAGCAGACCCCAGAGAAAGGCTTCAATTGACGCGTGCGGATGCTCGGCGGCGGTCAGGGGCATCGACAGAGACAACGGGTAAGACCCCGGCGCGAGGCGCCAACTATCAACGTAAGTGAACGTGAGGCGTCCGCGCGCTTGCCGTACGACGCCCACCTCCCGGTTTTCCAGCAATGCCACAAGTTCGGTCATGAACGATCCCGGTTCCGGGCTTCAGCCACGATCGCGTTGATATCGGCGGTGACAACCGGTGAGAGCCGTTCCCCGGTGGTGGCGTCCGCTGTGTCGGCCATCAGCCGTGCCCCCAGAGCATCAAGCGCCCGGAGAACAAGCCCCATGCTCGCGCCAGGCTTGCCTTTTTCCACCTGATTGACCCACAGACGGCTGACCCCGATCATGCGGGCCAAGCCCGCCTGATCCACTTGGAGCATGCGCCTGCGATCCCGGATGAGGGCACCTATGTCGGCCGGGGTGCGCAGCGGAATTGAAGGCATGTCATCAATCGTATGCTTTATGATTTGCAATCGATAGCATACATTGGGCGCTGTAAGCAATCGAATACATTCATGGGAGAAACCCGTATGACCGAACCCCGCGCCTACCCCCACCCCCACGTCAATGACGCCTGGCTGACGAAGCTGCGGGAAGACATTCTCGAGCCCGATCTCCCCATCATCGACCCGCACCATCATCTGTGGGAGCGTCCGTCGGGCCTCTATCTCATGGACCAGCTGAAGGCCGACCTGAACGCGGGTCACAACATTCGCGCCACCGTGTTCATTCAGTGCGGCTATGCCTATCGCACGAACGGGCCGGAAGCATTGCGCCCGGTTGGGGAAACCGAGCGGGTGGTTGCCCTGACCCAGGGCGCCGCGCCCGGAATTTGTGCCGGCATCGTTGGCTACTGTGATTTCCGCCAGATCAATCAGGTCGATGCCGTGCTGGAGGCGCATATCGAAGCCGGCGCCGGCCGCTTCCGCGGCATCCGCCAAAGCGCGGGCTGGGACGCGGCGATCATCTCCACCATCACCGCCGTGCCGCCGCGTTATATCCTGGCCGACCCGGCGTTTCGGGAGGGATTGGGGCGGATGCGGAAATATGGGCTGAGCTATGAGAACTCGCTCTATTTCCCGCAGCTGACCGAACTGGCGGACCTCGCGCGGGCCTTCCCCGACCTCCCCATCCTCGCCAACCACTGCGCCGGCATGATGATGATCGGCCCCTATGCCGCGAACCGGGACGGGACCATGGCGGCCTATCGCGCGGCGTTGAAAGAGCTGGCGTCCTGCCCGAATGTGATGGTGAAACTCGGCGGCCAGGCGATGACGGTGCGCGGTTTCAACTGGCATGAGGCGCCGTTACCGCCGTCGTCGGGCGAACTGGCAGCGGCGTGGCGGCCGACGATGGAAGCCTGCATCGAGGCCTTTGGCCCGGATCGCTGCATGTTTGAGAGCAACTTCCCGGTCGACAAGGCGATGTGCTCGTACCCCGTGATCTGGAACGCGTTCAAGCGGTTGGCGGCGGGTTATTCAGCGGCGGAGAAAGCGGCGCTGTTCCATGACACGGCAGCGCGGTTCTACCGGTTGGATGGGGCGGCTTAAGCCGCCCCCTCATTATGCCCCGGCAAATCGATCATCAGCATCCAGGCACTCAGACTCTTACCATGCGGGTCGATCGCCAGCGAGCGGGTCACTCCGCCACCCAGCGCGTTCTCGATCACAAAATTCAACGCCCGCAGCTGCGGCAGCTCATAGCGCCGCACCGGCCCGGCGCCGAGGTGGCGGAAATGCGCCAGCACCCGCTCCGTCGTCAGCTCGCGGTGGATCGTCTGCCACCCCGCCTCGTCATAGGCGGTGACGGAGATGTTCGACGTATTGCCCTTATCCCCCGCCCGGGCATGGGCGATGTCATAAACCCGGACGCTCATGCCGCGCGCTCCATCACGATTTCCGGTTTCACCCATTCGCGCGGGATCAGCACCGACTTCACCGCCAGAATCTGCCGCGCCCCAAAGTTGACGCCCCCACCGGCCCCGGTCGGGCCTTGCATATGCAGGCTGCGCACTTCCGCGCCCACCGCCTCGGCGGCTTTCTTGTCCGTCGTGCGGGCGGCGATGCGCAGCCGGACCTCGTACGGCTCCGGCGCCAAAGCCGCGTCGTTGGCGTGCAGGGAGTTCATGCCGATCAGATCGATGCGCATTTCGGAGTAGGTCAGGCCTCGGCGGCGGAGGCGTTCTTTCACCACCTCGATCCCCAGCTTTGCCCGGGCCACCGCATTGGTCCCGGCGAACCCCATCTCGCCCGAGCCCATGTAGCCATCGAAATACCCCACCACGACCTTATAGGTCGCCGTCCGCGGCTTGCCGCGTGCGCCATCCAGGGCCACGCGGTCCTTCGCCAACTGCCGGAACGACACGCCGGAGGCATCCAGCACGCAGTCCGGGGTGATGTAAGCGGTCGGATCATGCATCTCGTACAGCAGCTGCTCGGTGCAGGTCGCGATATCCAGGCGACCGCCGGAGCCGGGAGTCTTCGAAATCTCCACCCGCCCGTCGGCCCAGACATCCGCCAGCGGATACCCAAGCCCCGCCAGATCCTCGACCTCCTTCTTCCCCGGATCGGCGAAGCAGCCACCGGTCAACTGGCCGGAGCACTCCAACAAATGTCCGGCCAATGTCCCATTCGCCAGCTTGGCATAATCGTCGTAGGACCAGCCGAAGGCATGCAGCATCGGCCCCAGAAACAGCGCCGGATCGGCCACTCGCCCGGTGATCACCAGGTCGGCGCCCGTCGCGAAGCCCTGCGCCACTACATCGGCGCCGAGATAGGCATTGGCCGAGGCCATGCGCGGCAACAGGGATTCCAGCGGCGCGCCGTCTTCCATCAGCGCCAGCTCGGGATGGGCGCGCATGATGTCGGTGACCTCATCGCCGCGCACCACGGCGCAGCTGTAATCCGGGCAACCCCAATCCGGCGCGTGCTTGCGCAGGATATTGGCCGCACCCATCGGGTTGGCGGCACCCATATTGGTGACGATCTTAATGCCGCGCTTCAAGGCGGGGGGCATGATCGCCTCCATCCGCTCCAGCAGCACGGGCGTGTAGCCCTTGGTCGGGTCCTTGGCGCGATCGAGGGTCTCACGGGCGATGGTGCGCTCGGCCAGGCATTCCATCGCGAGGTAATCCAGCTCCCCGCGCTCCACGATTTCCACCCCGGGCGGGATGCGGTCGTCGGAAAATCCCGCGCCGCAGCCAATTCTGATTTTCGTCGGTGCCATCGGTTCCCCCTGTCGACCGTGATGATATCCCCGGACGATGGCGGCGGTCCATGGTGCGGCACTTGAAGTTCAGTGGAAATAACATTATATACTAACTAATGGTAGCCATCGCATCCGCTTCCCGGCCAACCGCTGACGCTGGCTCCCCATCCGGCAAAATGCGCGTATATGGAGAATTTAGACCCGAAAAAAATACTGTGAGGTATCAATGGGACCGGCAGGGCAGCCGGGTGAAGCCGGCCATGCTCTCCTCACGCCATCCCCGGGACAAGCCCACTGCTGTCCGGTTTAATGATTTGGCGCCAGCGCTGCTGCCCTTTCGTCATGCCCGGGCTTGACCCTACCGCGTTCACACATCGCGGAAACGAAAATTTAGCAGGTGGGGACAGCGGTATTTTCTCCCCGTCATGGCCCGGCTTGTCCGGGCCAACCCCGCCCGCACCGTGCCGCGATAGGTGGCCCGGACAAGCCGGGCCATGACGAT
>CAIUPC010000147.1 GCA_903900905.1 uncultured Acetobacteraceae bacterium | reverse complement strand
GGCTACCGCTCCGATGTCGCCGCCATCCTCGCCGCCGCCGATATTTTCGTGCTGCCCAGCCATTTCGAGGGCCTGCCGATGTCGGTGATCGAGGCCATGCTGACCGGCCTGCCCGTCGTCGCCACCGACATTCGCGGCCCGCGGGAGCAGGTGGTCCCCGGCATCACCGGCCTGATCGTCCCCGCCAAACAGGCGTCGCCTTTGGCCGTGGCCCTGAACCAGCTGGTGCGAGACCCTGAATCCCGCGCCCGCATGGGCAAAGCCGGGCGCCAAAGGGCCCTGGACCTGTATGACGAGACCAAGGTTTTGGCGCGAACGCTGGACCTGCTGGGCCTGTAGGTCTATCCCGCGCCCCGCAACCATAGAATGGCCGCCGCCCCATGACCGACATCGCCCCCATTCGCCGCGCCTTGATCTCCGTGTCCGACAAAGAGGGGCTGGTGTCCTTCGGCCAGGCGCTCGCGGCCGCCGGGGTGGAAATCCTGTCCACCGGCGGGTCCGCCAAGGCCCTGCGCGATGCCGGCGTGCCGGTCACCGAGGTCTCGGCCCATACCGGCTTCCCGGAAATCCTCGACGGGCGCGTCAAAACCCTGGTGCCGCAGATCCATGGCGGCATCCTCGGCCGTCGCGACCTGCCGGAACACGTCGCGCAGATGGAGCAACACGCCATAGCCCCGATCGATCTGGTGGCGGTCAATCTGTACCCGTTCGAAGCGACGGTGGCGAAGGGCGCGGCGGATGAGGACTGCATCGAGAATATCGATATCGGCGGCCCCGCCTTGATCCGCGCCGCGGCCAAGAACCACGACTTCGTCACCATCCTGACCGAGCCCGGCCAATACGCCGCTGTGTTGGACGAGCTCGCCCGCCTCGGCGGCACCACGCAGGGCCTGCGCCGCCGTCTGGCCGGCGAAGCCTATGCCCGCACCGCCGCCTATGACGCCGCCATCGGCGCCTGGTTCGCGGAGAAGCGGGAGGAAACCTTCCCGCATCGCCTGACCATCTCCGGCGTGCTGCGCCAGACCTTGCGGTACGGCGAAAACCCGCATCAGGCCGCCGGGTTCTATGCCAACGGCAACCGCTGGGGCGTGGCCACCGCGACCCAGATCCAGGGCAAGGAACTGTCCTACAACAACCTCAATGACACCGACGCGGCGTTTGAATGCGTGGCGGAGTTCGACGCGCCGACGGTGGTGATCGTCAAGCACGCCAATCCCTGTGGTGTCGCGACGGCCTCCAGCCTTGCCGCCGCCTGGGACGATGCGCTGCGCTGCGACCCCGTGTCCCCCTATGGCGGCATCGTCGCGGTCAACCGGCCGCTGGACGCGGCGGCGGCGGAGAAGATCTCGGCCATCTTCACCGAGGTCATCATCGCCCCCGACGCGGACCAGGCGGCGCGGGATATCCTTGGCCGCAAGAAGAACCTGCGCGTGTTGCTGACCGGCGGCGTGCCCGACGCGGCGGCGCCGGGGCTGACGTTCCGCAGCCTCGCGGGCGGGTTCCTGGCGCAGACCCGCGACGCCGGGCGGGTGCTGGCGGAGGCGTTGAAGGTTGTGACGCAGCGCGCACCGACCGAGCAGGAGATGGCCGATCTGCTGTTTGCGTTCCGGGTGTGCAAGCATGTGAAGTCGAACGCGATCGTCTATGCCAAGGCCGGCGCCACCGTCGGGATCGGTGCGGGTCAAATGAGCCGGGTCGACTCCGCCCGCATC
>CAIUPC010000146.1 GCA_903900905.1 uncultured Acetobacteraceae bacterium | reverse complement strand
CGGCTCGCTGGTGGGCGCGTCGGGCGCGATCCTGTCCTACATCATGTGCAAAGGCATGAACCGCAGCATCTTCAACGTGCTGCTGGGCGGCTTCGGCACCGATAACGCGGCGGCGGGCCCGGCGGGAGCCACGGGCGACCGGACGGTGAAAAGCGGCAATGCGGAAGACGCGGCCTTCATTATGAAGAACGCCTCCAAGGTCATCATCGTGCCCGGCTATGGTATGGCGGTGGCGCAAGCGCAGCACGCATTGCGGGAAATGGCCGACACGCTGAAGAAAGAGGGCGTGGTGGTGAAATACGCCATCCATCCCGTTGCCGGCCGCATGCCGGGTCATATGAACGTGCTGCTGGCGGAGGCCAACGTCCCGTATGACGAGGTGTTCGAACTCGAAGAGATCAATAACGAGTTTTCCACCGCCGATGTGGTCTATGTGATTGGCGCCAACGACGTCACCAATCCGGCGGCGAAAACGGATAAAACCTCGGCCATTTACGGCATGCCGATCCTGGATGTGGAGAAGGCGGCGACGGTGCCGTTCGTGAAGCGGTCGATGGCCTCGGGCTATGCGGGCGTGGATAACGAGCTGTTCTTCCGGCCGAACACGATGATGCTGTTTGGCGATGCGAAGAAGATGACGGAAGAGATCGTGCAGGCCCTGGGGCACTGATAGCCGGTCACCAGGGGCTGTAACTGCAGCCCCTGGCCGCGTTTTCACATTCGCCCGCCATCCACCACCCAGAGCTGCGCGGTGCACATCCGGCTGTCGTCGGATGCCAGCCACAGCACCATCCGCGCCACATCGGCCGGATACACTTTCTCCTTCAGGCATTGCGCCCGCATCAGATCGGCCTCGGCTTGGGGCGTCAGCCAGAGGTCGATCTGCCGCTGCGTCATGATCCAGCCGGGGATCACCGTATTGACCCGGATCCCGTCGGGTCCGAGGTCGCGGGCCATGCCGGCGCTCAGCCCCTCAATCGCGGCTTTGGCGGTGGTATAGGCGGGCATCCCGCCCTGGTTGTTGTGCCAGCTGATCGAGCCGAAATTGACGATCGAGCCGCCGCCGGCCGCTTTCATCATGGGCGCCACGGCCTGGATCGCGAAGAACTGGTGGCGCAGATTGGTCGCCATCCGCTCATCCCAATAGGCCGGCGTGACGTCCTCCCACCGGTGCCTCTGATCATTGGCCGCATTGTTCACCAGCACGGTGATCGGCCCCAGCCGGGCTCCGGCCGCGGCGATAGTGGACTGGAGGGCGGCAATGTCCGTGAGGTCGCAGTGCTGGTAGAACGGCTCGGGATGCCCCGCCGCGCGCAGGCTGGCGCATAGGCTGGCCGCGGCTTCGTCGGCGATGTCGACGAAGGCGACGCGGGCCCCCTGACGGGCGAACTGCGTCACTTCCTCCGCACCGATACCGCTGGCGCCGCCGGTGATGAACACCACGCGATCGCGCAGGCTGGGATAGATGGCAGTCCGTTCAGTCATCTCTGTCGCGGCTTTCAGCCTCATGAGCATGAGGCGTGTCGGTTAGAAGCAGGGGCCGTCGCCGGCGGCCTCTCATGGCCTGCCTGACCGCGCGCTGATACCACATTTGAGAAGTGTCGATCTTTTTTGCGGCCATTGGAATATCCCCCCCGCTGCTTGCGTCTGTAAGGGGAATGCACGTTTTGGTGGTGGCGTATTGGGTGAATGCACGTGCTGCGTTCTCAGTCGTACCCGTACGTCCCTGATGTTCATTCGTCTTTGCAATGGCTCTTCCCGTTCACAAGACAGGGGAGGTGGCCGGAGCGCCAGTCAAGCGATCGGTGCGATTGATGAAAATCTGGAGGGCGTAATGATAAGCCAAAAGGTAACAACCATCCTCTGCTCCACCCTGATCGGGACTGTCCTGGCCAGTCAGGCCGCATGGGCCGTGGATCCCTATGACGATGCCAGGCGCATATCGCGCAATATCGGGATGGCCGCCGGCGGGGCATTAAGCTGCGACATCATCCCGGTTCAACGTGTGAAAGCATTAAATAATCAGATTGATCTGGCCATCCGCACGTTCAGCAAAGATCGCCTCACCATCGCTGCCTTGCAGGATGCTTTTAACCAGGGCATCGAACAGGGGCAGCAGGCGGTCACCGCCGACCGGGCCAAATGTCCGGCGATGCTGGCTGATTTGTCGTTTTGGGAAACGTCATCGACGACCTGGTTCGCCTCAGCCAGCGGTTCCGCGGTTATCACAAAGGCGGCTGTTACCAGTGAGGTGACTGCCCCTGCGCCAGCGGCGGCGCCGCCCCAACCGTCTCCGCCGTTGGTCATCCGAGGGGTCACCGATCGCGAAATTCGGATGGGCATGGCTGCCCCCTTCTCCGGCCCGGCGAAGGAACTCGGCCGGCAGATGAAGCTGGGTATCGAAACGGCGTTTAACCTCGCCAATGACGCTGGCGGCGTGCACGGCCGCAAAGTGACCTTGGCCACCGCCGATGATGGTTATGAGCCGACCCGTACAGCCGATGCCATGAAGGCGCTGTATGAAAAGGAGCAGATTTTTGGCGTCATCGGCAATGTCGGAACCCCCACGGCGGCCGTGGCTTTGCCTTACGCGTTGTCCCGCAAGATGGTGTTTTTCGGGGCATTTACCGGCGCCGGTCTCCTGCGTCGCGACCCGCCGGACCGTTACGTCTTTAACTACCGCGCCAGCTACGCGGAGGAAACCAGCGCTGTCATGCAGTATCTGGTGAAGGTCAAGCGCATCCGGCCGGAACAGATCGCGGTTTTCGCGCAGCAGGACGGGTACGGTGACGCCGGTTTCGAAGGTGTGATGAAAGCCATGCGCACCTTGCGTGGCAACGCCGATGGTGCCTCCATCACCCGCCTGAATTATCAACGCAATACCGTTGATGTCGATGAGGCCATCGGCCAATTGGCCCAATTGCAGCGGCAGCGCCCCAACGCCCCGATCAAGGCCGTTGTGATGGTCGCGACCTATCGGGCGGCGGCGAAATTCATCGAGAAGACCCGCGATCAAATACCAGGTCTGACCTACACGAACGTATCCTTTGTCGGCAGCACGTCACTGGCGGAAGAGCTGTTGGTGCTTGGCCCGAAATACGCCGCTGGTGTAATTGTCACGCAGGTGGTTCCGGCCGTCGAGAGTTACGCCAGCGTTGTGCTCGACTACAAGGCGGCGCTTGCCAAGTATTTCCCCGGTGAGGCCCCGGACTATGTTTCGCTGGAGGGTTATCTGTCCGCGAATGTCCTGATCGAGGGATTGCGGCGAACCGGCGCGCAGCTGGATGCGGAAAGGCTTGTTGGCACGCTGGAGAATATGCGTGATTTGGACCTTGGTCTGGGCACCATGGTCAATTACAGCCGGGCCGATCACCAGGCCTCGCATAAGGTTTGGGGTACGCAACTGGATGCGGCGGGACATTTCCAGCCGATTGATTTGGACTGACCGCAAAATGCGCGAGGGGCTGGTATCAGACCTCTCGCGTTGACATTGACTCCCTGGCAGCGCTCCAACGTCGTCATGACGGGTAACGATGGCCTGTACGTCATTCATTTAACGGCCGCGTATCAGACCTCTCGCGCCCGCAGTCCGGCGATGACGGTCTCGATCAATGTTTCAGGCAGATCATTGATCGGGACAATCAACGGGTTCTCCTCCGCCCCCGGCTCTTCCAGGGTCGCGAACTGGCTATCCAGCAGCCCTGGCGGCATGAAATGCCCCTTCCGGGCCGCTAACCGTGCCCCGATCAGCTCACGCGATCCCTTCAGATACACGACGACCATATCATCGCGTCCCGCCTTCAGCACATCACGATAGGCGCGCTTCAACGCCGAGCAGGCGATCACCGCTGAAGCCTCGCCAGCCGCCGCCGTCGCGATCGCCCGCAGCCAGGGCCAGCGATCCTCGTCCGTCAGTGGGGTGCCGGAGGCCATCTTGGCGACGT
>CAIUPC010000145.1 GCA_903900905.1 uncultured Acetobacteraceae bacterium | reverse complement strand
CGGCACATGAGCACTGTTCCCAAGCTCGAGGTCCGGAACGCGACCAAGCAATTCGGTAGTCTGGTCGCGGTTTACAACGTCTCCATGGTCGTCCAGCCGGGCGAACTGCGCGCCGTCATCGGCCCCAACGGCGCCGGCAAGACGACGTTCTTCAACCTGATCACCGGCTTCTTCCCGCCGACATCGGGGGAGATCCTGCTGGACGGGCAGACCATCAACCACATCCCCGCCGCCGGGCGGGTGAAGCTGGGCATGGGCCGCACCTTCCAGATCACCGAGATCTTCCCCGAGCTGACAGTGCGCGAAAACGCCCGTATCGCGGTGGAAACCGGCCTCGGCTTCAGCCTGCGCGCCTGGCTGAACGCGGCCGACAAGAAGAAGGTCGCCGATGCCTCCGACGAGGTGATGACGATGGCGAACCTGACGTCCAAAGCGGATCGTCTGGTGGGCGAGCTGTCGCATGGCGACCAGCGCTCCGCCGAGATCGCCATGGCGCTGGCGTTGAAACCCACCCTGCTGCTGCTGGACGAGCCAACGGCCGGCATGGGCGATGAGGAAACGTTCCAGGTGACCGGCCTGATCCGCCGCCTGCATCGCGATTCCAAATACACGATCGTGCTGATCGAGCATGACATGCGCGTGGTCTTCCATCTGGCCGACTACATTTCGGTCCTGGCCGAGGGCAAGCTGCTGGCGGAAGGCACGCCGGCGGAGATCGCCGCCAACGAGCATGTTCAGAACGCCTATCTGGGAAAAGCCGAATGAACGCGATCGAGGTCAGCGGGCTCAATACCTATTACGGCAAGAGCCACATCCTGCATAACGTCTCACTCGAAGTCGCCGAGGGCAGCATCACCACCCTGCTGGGCCGCAATGGCGCCGGCAAGACGACGACGATGCGCAGCATCATGGGGCTGACGCCGTCCCGATCCGGCGTCGTCAAGGTGTTTGGCAAAGATGCCACCAACCTCCCCCCCTTCCGCGTCGCCCGCATGCGTGTTGGCTACGTCCCCGAAGGCCGCCGGGTGTTCCCGAACCTGACGGTGGAAGACAATCTGAAAGTGCCGCAGGGTGCCGACGGCCCGTTTGACATCCCCCGCATCTACAAACTCTTCCCCCGTCTGGAAGAGCGCAAGATGAACCGCGGCCGGCAGTTGTCCGGTGGCGAGCAGGAAATGCTGTCGATCGCCCGCGCGCTGCTGCTGAACCCGAAGGTGCTGATCCTGGACGAGCCGTCGCAAGGCCTGGCGCCGCTGATCGTGAAGGACGTGTTCCGGATCGTCACCAGCATGAAGGCCGAGGGCATGACGGTGCTGCTGGTCGAGCAGAACATCCGCATGACGCTGGAAGTCGCCGATACCGCCTATGTGCTGGACCATGGCGAGGTCGTGCATCACGGCCCGGCGTCCGTCCTGGCGGCGGATGAGGCGTTGATCCAGTCGCTGGCCGGTGCTTCGGCGGAAGAATGGGATCTCGATAAAGCCTGAGGCGGAGGCCGGCTTTGCTGGCCCCCCACAAGACGAACGGATTTACACGGTCAAAAGCCGGGCATCGGCTCGCGGACTTGTTGCAGACGATCTGGCCCTGACGGCGGACGGCGGGGCGTTCCAGGCGCCGAACGCCGGGCCAGCCCTCCGGCTCCGGCCCCGGGCCATGCCCATGCTTGTTGCACACCGTCCCCAATGCGGCGTAAATCGGAATGGTTGGAATCATGACACCGCATCAAAAGCGGGCTCGACCAGGGAGACGCAGCCATGTGGCGCTTTCTATTCGTTTGCGCGGTCCTTCTGTTTTCAGCTGGCGCCGCCAATGCGCAGGCATTTCTCGGTTCCGGCTCAACCTTTTGCTACCCGGTCTTAACGGCCTGGGCGGCCGCGTACGAAAAGGCAACGGG
>CAIUPC010000144.1 GCA_903900905.1 uncultured Acetobacteraceae bacterium | reverse complement strand
TCAGCGAAACCGATGACGGGCGGTTTCTGATCACCCTCACCGGCCTCTCCCGCTTCAACATCATCGAAGAGCTGCCGGGCCGGCGGGGTTATCGCCGGGTGCGGGCCGATTTTTCCGGCTTTCCCGGCGATCTCGACGCCGCCCCCGCCGCGACGGGGGTGGAGCGGGATGCGGTGCTGACGGCGCTGAAAGCCTACTTCGCGCATCAGAAATTCGACGCCAACTGGGACGCCATCCGCCGGATGCCGGACGACACGCTGATCGTTACCCTGTCCATGGTCTGCCCGTTCGAACCGGCGGAAAAACAGGCGCTGCTGGAAGCGCCGACGGAAAATGATCGCGCCACGACGCTCCTGGCCCTGCTCCAAATGGGGGCCGCCAGTTCTGACCTCCCCCCCGGCCGGCCATTGAGCTAGAAGACCGGGCATGAGCGATACCGCACCCCGCCCCGCCCCGGTCGATCCCCGTTTGCTGGAGATCCTGGTCTGCCCTTTGACCAAGGGGCCGTTGGAATATGACCGCGCTGCCGGGGAACTGATCAGCCGCCAGGCCGGCCTCGCCTACCCGATCCGTGACGGCATCCCCATCATGTTGCCGGACGAAGCCCGTCCGTTGGAACCGTGATGGCGACCGCGACCGACATCCGCTACAGCCGCGCCGAACGCATCCTGCATGTGACGTTCGAGGACGGCGCCTCCGCCTCCCTGCCAAGCGAATATCTGCGCGTTGAGTCCCCCAGCGCTGAGGTCCAGGGCCACGGCCCGGGCCAGCGTGTGACCGTCGCCGGCCGCCGCCATGTCGGGATCATGGAGATCGAGCCCGTCGGCAACTATGCCGTGCGGCTGATCTTCGACGATCTGCATGATACCGGCCTGTTCACCTGGGACTATCTCCTGGAACTGGGCCAGCAATACGACCGCCGCTGGGCGTCGTATCTCGCCGCACTGGCCGCGAAGGGCCTCAGCCGAGACCCCTGATGGCAGTCCGGCGCCGCGTGCTGACGGAAAAGGATCGCGCGGAGTGGGCAAACTACGTCCGCGCCATCGCCCCTCTGCGCGGCACCACGGCCGTTGAACCCGCTTCTCTCGCGGCGACTCCGCCTGTGCCCGAACCCCCGGCCGTGCCGCGTCCGGCCATCCCGGTCCCGCATGCGCGGGTCACACGCAGCACGCCAGCGGTCGCGATCGGGGCGCATCCCGGCGGCATCGATACCTCCTCCTGGCAGCGGTTTCATGGCGGCAAGCTGGCGGCGGCGCGGCGCCTCGACCTGCACGGGCAGACCACGCAGCGGGCCTATCTGTCGCTGATGTCCTTCCTCCGCACCGCCCACGCCGATCGGGTGCGGTGCGTGGAGGTGATTACCGGGCGCGGGAGTGGGGAGAATGGCGGGGCGATTCGCCGGGAGTTCCCGTTGTGGCTCAACCTGCCCGATATCCGCCCGATGGTGCTGGCGGCCTCGCACCCGCATGCCGCCAATCAGGGCTCGGTGCGGTTGCTGCTGCGGCGGGTGCGGTGACCCCTTTCGGGGCGCGACTCCGGGCCTTACGGGCGGAGCGCGGTGTGACCCTGACGCATCTGGCGGAGACCCTGCAGGTCTCGGCCGCCTATTTATCGGCGTTGGAGCATGGCAGACGCGGCGCCCCCAGCCCCGGGCTGGTGCATCAGGTGAACGAGTATTTCGGCCTAATCTGGGACGACGCCGATGATATGGCGGGCCTGGCGCGGCTATCGAATCCGCGGGTCACGGTGAATACGGCGGGACTGACACCGGAGCAGACGGCTTTGGCCAACCGCCTGGCCCAGGCAATTCACCGGCTGACCCCGGAGACGGTGGCAGCGTTACACGCGGTGCTGGACACAACAACGCCGCAACCCAAACCCAGATTGCGGCGTGCGGCCCGAAAAGGGGCGGAGAATAAGGCGGAGCGGACTTAGGCGGCGAGCTGCATCACCTGTGCCTCAATCTCCGCGCCGAACTGCATGCGGGCGGTGGCGAGGTCGTAGGCGCTTTGCAGGCCCAGCCAGAATTGCGGGCTGGTTTTGAAGCAACGGGCCAGACGCAGCGCCAGATCGGAGTTCAGCGGCGCTTCATCGGCGATTAACGGGGTGATTCGGCTGGGCGTCACGCCCAAAGCATGCGCCAACGCGGCCGTGTCGAGCCTCAAAGGCTCCATGTACTCTTCGCGGAGCACTTTGCCGGGATGCATCAAGCTGTTCATGCGTGCCATTGTTCGGCCTCAGGGGGTTTTGAACATGGCGAGGTATGGAACCGACTCATGGCGGAAAAAGGGCAAGATGTGCCCCAATTGAAAATTTTCGCCTCAGGCTTCCCCGCGACCCCATTCCGGTCATCCTCGGCCTGGACCCCATGGGCTTGTCCCGAGGATGACGGTTCATTGGAGCCCGCCCTCAGTTAACGCCCCCGGCCACCGCTTCCTCCGCCAAAGAGTTATCCACGCAGGTCTCAAACGGAATCAGCCCGGTCAGCGCGCCGCCGGAGACCATGGCAGCCGCCAGCCGATCAAATCCCTCCCGCCGGGTGATGGGATCCGGGCCGTACAACCCCAATGCCCGATAGCGATCGATCGCGCCCGCGAAAATGGGCAACGGCACGGCGGGGAACAAATGTGTCAGGGTTCGCGCCACCTCCGCCCCCGGCGTGGCGGCGATCCAGCGCAAGGACCGGTGCAGCGCCCGGACCATGGCAAGGAACTCGCCGCGCCTGGCGTTCAGCGTGGAGCGTCGCGTGACCAGGGTGGTATAGGCGGTCAGGCCCCGGTTCGCCGCCGCGTACCAGATATGACCGGCGCCAGAGGCCAGCAGTTCCTCCGCATAGGGTTGGAACAGCTGCACCGCGTCGAGGCGCCCGTCTCGCAACGCCGCCGCGTTTTCCGCCATCGACGGGCCATGGAGGCGATTCAGCGACGCCGGATCGACCCCGGCCCGGCGCAGATCATCCTGCAGGCACAGCCAGGGCGTTGGCACTTCCGACACCGAGGCGAACCGCACCCCGGCCAGATCCGCCGGCACGAAATCGGGCCGCGGCTCACGCCCAATGATGAAGAACGGGTCCCGCGCCACCACATCGCAAAAACACACCAAATCCGACATCGGATCGGCCTGATGCGTCAACAGCACCCGCAGCGGCCCGCCCCACATCGCGTCGGTGCGCCCGGCCAGCAGATCAGCTGTCGCCTCCCCCGGGCTGGCGGTATCGCGCGCCGCGACGGCCACCCCCTCCGCCGCGAAGGCGCCAATGGCATGCGCCGCGTAGAACGGGGCATAGAACAGGGCACGAAAATTCTCTGACAGGGTGATCAACGCGGGCTCCTTCGCGATGGCGGGAGCGCGCAGCATGGGCCGGGTTGATCCGAAAAAAAAGCCCGGCCAGGACGGCGATCGTGGAGATTGAGGGGCGCCTTGGGGAAAACGCCTGAGCGATCGCAATCCTGGCCGGTACCAATCACTGGGGAATGATTGGCCTCAACGCGCCCTGCCCGATCGGGTAACGGAAACACGGCGCGCGCATTACGGTGGGATGGTTCCGTCTGCCCGGTCCGGGGCAGGGTCGGTCCTCACCGCTGCAAGGACGTTAGCACTCGCTTTGTATCGTCCTGATGTCGCGGAAGCGGAGATTTGTATCGTCTGTATCGCGGCGGGAATGCCCCTTCCTCGGGACATTCCCGGCATATTGTCAGGCCTTGCGGCGCCGGGCAGCCACGAGACCCGCGATACCCACCCCGAGGGAGAGCATACCAACGGGCTCGGGCGCCTCCACCAGATAAGCGGTCCCGCCCTCACCAAGCATCACACCCGACAGGACATTGGTGCCGCTGGCCGAGGCGTTGATATAGGCATCGCCGGTAGGGATCAGCGTTTCATAGACCACGTAATTGGCCAGCCCGCCGATAAGCGACGGACCGCCGCCATTCCACAGCATCGCGGTGCCGCCCAATAGCAACTCCTGCTGGAACAGCGGGTCCATGCCGGTTGGGTCGTCGCCAAACGCTGCATGCGCCAGATAATTGTTGGTCAGGCTGATCATCAGCAGCGCATCATAGCCGGTAAAATCGTTGTTATACCCGGTTGGCCCGATATGCTCCCGCAGGATCGCCGCGACCGCCCCGTTTGGGGCGGCGGCCAGGACGGCCGCGAAATCCGGCGACAATCCGGCCACGGTGGTCAACGAGCCGAAGGCCGAGGCCCCGCCCAGGAGGTCCGGAATATAAGGCGTTGACGGGTTGCCTTTGACGAACGGATTGGCCGTGATCGGCGTGTCGGTCACCGTGCTGACATTGGCGATGAAAAGACCGCCGGCGGCACTCGGCGCCCCGCCGGTGGCGTTGGAGCCGATCAAAAGCCGCCCGGTATCGCCGGTGGTGCTGCCACTTCCGCCCGCGAGGTTGACGCCGGACAGCGTGGTGTTCAGCACCGAGGCAACCAGCTTGACGCTGCCGCCGGCGCCGCCACCGCCCGCACCGCCGTCGCCACCCGCACCGCCGTTGGCGCCATTGCCACCGGGTGCGCCAGCCGCGCCCAGGCCGCCACCACCGCCGCCGCTACCAGCCCCTCCAGTCCCCGCGCCACCGCGTTGGCCAGCCGCAGCAGCGGCCCCCGCCCCCGAAATACCGCCAGCGCCCCCTGGAACGGAGGGGGTACCATTGGTGCCCGCGTCGCCATTCTGACCCTGCGACGCGCCACCGCCAGCGGTCGCACCAATCGAGAAACCACCCACCCCGCCGGTCGTGCCATCTCCACCCCGCGCGACGAACAGCGCCGTACCATTGACGCTGCCATAAGCGCGTATTTCCAGCCCGCCGCCGCCGCCGCCGCCGGCTCCACCTGAACCGCCGAAGCCGCCCGCACCGCCATTGCCGCCATTGCCGCCGTTGCCGCCATTGCCGCCATTACCACCGAAGCCACCATCGAGGAGGCTGGCAGCGCCGCCGCCACCACCGCCGCCGCCGCCGCCGCCATTGCCACCGCTGCCAGAGCCGCCGCCACCGCCCGAACCGCCAGCGGCACCGCCAGCGCCGCCATTACCACCGCTCAGACCAGGGCCCGCGGCCAGGTTCTGCCCGGCGCCGCCGTCACTGCCGCCGCCGCCCGCGGAACCAGCGGTCCCACCGTTGAAAAATGGGCTGAAGACCCCTGGAGTACCGGCGGTACCGCCAAAGCCGCCGCTGTCAAAGCCCACGGGCCGGACACCGCCGCCGACGCCACCCGGGGAAGGATTGGACCCACCGCCGCCGACGCCCGCCGCGCCGGCGCCACCGCCAGCGCCCCCGGCCGATGCGGGCGCGCTGTTATTGAGGCCTACTCCGCCCGCCAGACCATCAAGTCCCGTCGTTCCCACACCACCAGTCTGGCCACTGGTGCCGGCCGTGCCAGCGCCGCCTGGGCTGCCAGCCGTTCCGGGGCTGGCGGTGAAGAAGGTGCTGCGTCCCTTATCGCCACCAGCGCCGCCCGCACCGCCACCACCCGCGATGCCGCCTGACAGACCCACACCCCCGGCGGAGCCGCCGACAGCGTTTGCCCCGACACCGCCGCCTGGACCTGCCTGCGTGCCGGTGGCACCGAACAGGAACCGCGCCCCGGCACCGATATTGGCGTTGTTCAGGGCGTTAAACGAGGCGAAGTTACTCCCCTGCCCGATAACGACATCGCCGGCGTTGATTGTCAGATCGCCGTTAAAGGTAAACTGCGTCGTGCCACCGGGGAGCAGGGTCACCACGAACTGGGTGCCGTTGAACATGCCGCCGCTGCCGACACCATCAATCGTGCCAAGGTCAGTGTTCACCACCACCGTCGCCGCGCGGGCCAGTGGCACGAGCGCGGTGGTCGCGATCAACGCCGCGCCGAATATTTTTGCACAGGAAGGCAATAATCCCCGCCCGGTATCTACTTCACGCCGACTGCCAAGATCAGAAACGGCACGTGATTCTATGAGATTTTTCATGGTATTTCCTTATTTATTTTCGATTACGAACTGTAGTCCGTATATTGGAAGAAATTAGAACTCTCATTGTCTTGTCCCGATTTCTCTATCCTAAACGGCATCGATCTGGCGGTGACCGCGCAGACGGGAAGATTGTTCTTCATGCTATCCTGATCCGTTTCCGGCAGCCCCGTGGCCCCCGTCGATGACCGGACATTGGCCTCACCCGGCCGATCCTGCTTGGGGGGGGCCTTGCGTTTCCCTGTGGGAACCCTGATTTTCTGCTGAGGAAGCACTGACCCGGCCAGGTGGCCGTGTCGCGGAGGGGAAAGGATGCAATTCCATTTTAGCGGCCTCGTGCTCGACCTGGCCCGCCGGGAATTGCATAGCGACGGTGCCCTGGTCGTGCTCGAACCGCGTGTTTTCGATCTTCTGATCTATCTTGTGCGCAGTCGTGATCGGGTTGTCAGCAAGGATGACCTGATCGAACACGTCTGGAGCGGGCGTATCGTATCGGACGCCGCGATCGACACCGCCGTCAAAACGGCACGTCAGGCGGTGGGCGACAGTGGCGCGGCACAACGTGTGATCAGAACCATCCCACGCAAAGGGCTTCGCTTCATCGCTGAAGTGCGCCAGGCCGAGGGGCTGGTTCCGGACACAGCGGCAGCGGCCGCGATGCCCCCCGCCCTGACCCCGCCTGACAAGCCATCAATCGCTGTGCTGTCCTTCGCGAATATGAGCAGCGATCCTGAGCAGGAATTCTTCTCCGATGGTATCGCTGAGGACATCATCACCTCTCTGTCACATTATCCGTCACTGTTCGTCGTCGCCCGCAACTCGTCGTTTACCTACAAAGGCCGCGCCGTCGACATGAAGCAAGTCGGCCGCGACCTTGGCGTGCGCTATGTGCTCGAAGGCAGCGTGCGCAAGGCTGGCGACCGCATCCGGGTTACCGGGCAGCTGATCGAAGCGGAGACCGGCAATCACCTGTGGGCCGCACGGTACGACCGTCAACTCGCCGACATCTTCGCCGTGCAGGACGAGATCACAGCGGCTGTTACCATCGCGATCACCCCAAAAATCGCCGAAGCCGAATTGCGCCGCGCGATGCGCAAAGCGCCAAACAACATCAATGCCTGGACCGCCTACCAGCGCGGGCTCTGGCACCTGGGCAAGAGCACGGCCGAAGATACCGTAACGGCACAAGAATTTTTCCGCCAGTCGATCGATCTTGATGCGAACTTCGCTGGCGGCTATCGCGGCCTCGCATGGACCCTGGTCTATGCCAGCACGCTCTATCAATTTCATGACTTATCGGACGCGTTGCGATCGATTGAGACGCTCGCCCGCCGCGCGGTCGCACTCGACTTCGCCGACGCGGAGGCCCACGCGTGCCTGTGCACCGCGCTCCTGCTGGCACATGCCGACTATGAGGGCGCATGGGTGGAGGCGGAGCACGCTCTGGCAATCAGCCCGAACCTGGCGACGGCGCACGGGGAACTGGGCCGGGCGCAAATCTATGGCGGCAAGCCGCGCGAAGGCCTGGCCTCGATCGCGATGAGCATCAGTCTCGACCCGCGCGACATGCTCTCCGCGCTGCGCCTGAATGAAATCGGCGTCGGCCATTATTTTTGTCGAGACTACCAGGCGGCGGCCGACGCGGCGAAACACGCGATCCGTTCCTACCCAGGGCACCCGAACCCCTGGCGCTGGCTGACCGCGTCCCTGGGTCAGCTCGGCCGGATCGACGAGGCGAAAGAGACCCTGGCGAAAGCAATCGCTGTCGCGCCAGACTCGTTTAATATGTTCGTGCGTCACCGGGTGCGCTGGCACCGGCCAGAGGACTACGCCCATATGATCGACGGCCTGCGCAAGGCCGGTTGGCAGGGGTAAAGCCATCCGGTTTCATCTATTATAAATGCTATCCGGTAATAGGTAAGGAAAAGCCCTGACCATGCGCATCGTCCTCATCGGCGTGTCCCACTGGCACACCCCATTCTACAGCGACCCAGTGCTGGAAATGCCCGGCGTCACCATCGTCGGCGTCAGCGACCCCGATATCGCCCGCGCCGCCCCCTTGGCCGCCCAGGCCAAATGCCCGGCCTTCGCCGACTACAAAGAGATGTGCGCCCGGTTGAAGCCCGACTTCGCCTTCGCCCTCGGCCGGCATTGCGACATGGCGGAGGAAGCCCGCTTCCTGATCGACGCCCGCATCCCCTTCGCGATGGAAAAGCCCTGCGCCCTGAACGCCGCGGAAGCGAACGACATCGCCGCCCGCGC
>CAIUPC010000143.1 GCA_903900905.1 uncultured Acetobacteraceae bacterium | reverse complement strand
GCCAGCGTCTGGTATTCCAACCAGCCATTGACCAATAGGTTCAAGGCGGGATCGGGTGTCTCAGCGTAGACCACGCCCAGCGTCCGTTTCCAGAAATCCCAGACGTTCTCCAAGGCCAGTCGCGCACTGGCTGGGCCGCTGAACCGGCGGACCAGTTGCTGGGCCTCTTCGACGTTGTTGCCAGCGCCGATCACAAAAACCAGTTCACGTTCCTGGCCGTCGGCCAGGTCAAACGGGACCTGCAGTGCCGCACACGGATCCAGGCTCGCGCCGGTCTGGCCAGACAGGTGCGTTTGGCGCAGCGCGGCGGGATTCGCCGGTGTGCCGTTGCGGCCGAGAAATTCCGTGCGGTTGGCGGTCAACGTCCGCGCGGCGTCGCTGACGTTGACGAAGACAGTCTTACCGGCAAACTCACGATTGTATAAATTCCGAGCGAATAGCGCCCCGGTCGTCGGATCGACCTCGGTGACCACGTGCATCAGGTTGGTGCTCCGCCACTGGCCGAGGACCCACTCCCAATAACCCGTGACCGACAGGCGCCGGGTCCGGCCCGAGCGGTTCCGCAGCTTCACCACGACAAATTTTATGGGCGCGTCCAGCGCGACGTAGGTCGACAATTCCGAGTGGATTCCCAGTTGCGCGTATTCAAACACACTGTAGCCGAACCCATGGCGGCAGACATAGGTACCGGTTCCGCGCGCAGGCAACGCGGTCGGGGACCAGAACTGTCCGGTTTCCTCGTCGCGGATATAGAATGCCTCGCCGCTGGGGTCGCCGACCGGATCGTTGTGCCAAGGGGTGAGCCGGAATTCATGGGCATTATCCACCCATGTGTACGCCCCGCCGCTTTCCGTGATCACGGTACCGATCTGGGAGTTGGCCAGTACGTTTGCCCACGGCGCGGGCGTGGTCTGTCCGGGTGCGAGTGAAATCACGTACTCGCGTCCGTCGGGCGTGAACCCACCCAGGCCATTGAAAAATACGCGCTCCCGCGGCGGCAGCGTTGGCGCGGTGGCCGGCCCGGGCGAGCGGGTGGGGGTGAAGCGGGGGATCTTGCGCGTCAGCGGGGCGGATCGTTCGACCTGCTCCGCCAGAGTCTCGGCGCTGTCCGTGAGGATCGCGCGCGCGACCGTTTGCAGCAGGACCCGGTCTTCCTCTGACAACTGCTCGCTGCGCCGGAGAAAAATTCCGCCGGGCTTGTCCATCCGGTGGGCTTCCGTGCCGGCGGCGATCAAATTCAGGATGCGATCCTGCAAGACCTGGCGATACCCGGAGAAATCTTCATTCAGGATGACCAGATCGACGGCCAAGCCTTGCTCGCGCCAGTAGGCATGGGCCTGAAGGACTTGTTTCACCAGATCAATCCGGTGCACGTCGGCAATGCGCATCAGCAGGATCGGCAGGTCGCCGGAAATCCCAAAGGACCACAGGCCGGACTGGCCGAGTCGATTCCGAGTGAGGACGCCCGCACTGGCGCGGTGCAGTGGATTGGCATGGATGACCGAGCTGGCCAACTGCGCATACACCTGGGCCTCGGCCTCGGTCGCTTGCAACTGCCGGAGGATCATCTGGCTGTGTGACCAGGCCATCTCGAATGCCCGCGCCGCGAAGCTGGGATCGCGATATTTATCGATCAACGCCAGTGCGGCCCCGCGGGTTTCGGCCATGCCGGTGATGATGTGCCAGTTGGCGGAGGTATCCGGATTAATGACGACGCCCTGGCGAATTCCGACCATGGGATCGAGCACTGCCCCGGCGGTGTTGGACAGTGGGCCAATTCCGTCGAATGCGGCAGGATTCGCAACGGTGCGGCCGCGCCCGATGAATTTGGCTCGGTCTGTTTCGTAGGATGGATCGCCAGCCGGGGTGCCTTGGGTGGTCAGCAGATGGAAGAGCCAGGGTGGTTTTTCGCCGGGCGCGCGTGGCCGGCGCGTACAGAGAATCGTTTGCGAATCCCTGAGAATTTCGGATTCCACAAATAGATTGCTGAAGGCCGGGTGGGCGAGATCCGCTTGGAGCGAAGCCATGACGACTTCGGCGTAACTGGTCAACTCGATCGTGCGAGTCTGATGGGAGAGGTTCGTGAGTGTGACGCGGCGGACCTCGACATCGTCCTCGGGCGATACGACGATCTCCGTGTGAGCATCGATCTCTTCGGTGCGGCACCGGTACTCGGCGCGGCCTTGGACGAAGATCGCCTCGTATTTCTTTGCCAGCCGGCGCGTTGGCTGATAGGCCGATGACCAGAGGGCCCCGGTCGCGGTGTCGCGCAAGTAGCAGAACGTGCCCCACCCGTCGCTGGTCGCATCCTCGCGCCAGCGGGTGACGGCCAGATCTTTCCAGCGGCTATAGCCGCCGCCGGCGTTGGTGGCCATCACGTGATAGCGGCCGTTGGACAGCAGGTGGACCTCGGGAATCGGGGTGTGTGGCGATGGGAAGACACGCATCGTGGCGGCGGCAACCACCGGCGGGCGGCGTGTGGCGCTGACTTCTGCCGCGTGTGGCTGGAGCGGGGAAGCGACCTTGGGAATGCGCTCGGACAGGAGTAACTCCGTCGCCTTGAAGCTCGGGTCGGCCATAAACCGGCGCTGCATCGGCCGGTTTAACAGCAGGTACGTGAGCGCCAGCAGGCTCATGCCTTGGTGATGCGCCATGTAACTCCGGAGCGGCGCGCAGGTCCTGCCGCGTGGCACGCGGGTGGGCGTAAAATCGATCGCTTCATACAGCCCATACACACCACGGAAACCGCCGGTGGTCAGGATTTCGAGGTTCTCGCACGCCGCCAGGGGGGCGACCATTAACGCCAGCACCGATGCGTACGGCGCGACCACCAGATCGTCGGCTAAGCCGCGCTTGAATCCCAACCCCGGCACGCCGAACGCGCCATACTGATAAATGCCGTGGGCGTCGGTACTGTTGTAGCACGATTCGGAAATCCCCCAGGGGACGCCGCGCTGGCAGCCGTATTCAATCTGGCGGGCCACCACCGCCCGGTACGTCTGATCGAGGAGGGTGTGTTCATAGGTCGGCATCATCAGCAGCGGCATCAGGTATTCGAACATCGAGCCGCTCCACGACACCAGCGCCATCGCACCCGCGTGCGTGGTCACCTGCCGGCCCAAGGCGAACCAATGCTCCTGCGGCAATTGATCCTGGGCGATGAGGATGAAACTGGCCAGCCGCGCCTCCGAGGCGAGCAGGTCGTAATACGAGGGATCGCGGCGCCGGTCGCTGACGTTGTAGCCGATCGCCAGCAGATCGCAGGCGGGATCGTATAGGAACGTAAAATCCATTGCCGCCTGCTCGGTGCAACGCTGTGCGAGCTGGTCGATTTGCCGGATCCGCTCGGCCGCGCATTTGCCCGCCACGGGCACGGCGGCTAGCTCCTGCAAGGTCGGCACGGGCGCGCCCGGTTGGGGATCAGGGATCAGGAACTGCAAATCGGCGCGTGCCGCCTGGCACTGCCCGACCAAGGCCAGGGTCCACCAGTGTTCTTCCGAGTCACCGGTGGTGGGCAGAGCGGCGACGTCCCGGCTGAGTTCTTCGAGCCACGCCAACGCGGCTGGGAGATTAGGCGGCAATGGCGTTTTCAGTTTTTCCCGGAACCAATGGATGGACGAAGACGATAATTGTTCCGCGGTATCCTGCAGTCCGGTCAGGACGCGGGATGAAATAATGGGCTGGTTTTTCAATTCCAGTAGGCCGGCTCGCAGAGTGTGTAATGCCCCGGCTAGATTCCCGCTGTCGACACTTGACACGTAAAATGGGTGGAGCGGTTTGAGGGTTCGGGTGTTGTACCAGTTGTAGAGATGCCCCCGGTAGCGCTCGAGTTGTTCCATCGTGTTGATGGTTTTGTCAGTGCGGTCGAGCAGTTGTCCGATGGACAGATAGCCAAAATCGCCCGCAGCGAGATTGGCCAGCAGGGCCATCCCAATGTTGGTCGGCGAGGTCCGGGAGGCAACGGCGGGGGTTGGGAGTTCCTGAAAATTATCGGGCGGCAGCCAATTCTCTTCCGAGTTGACCAGCGCTTCGAAGTACTGCCAAGTTTGCCGGGCGAGGCCGTGGAGGAACGTTTGTTGTCCGGCGGACAAGCCGGACTGGGTTGCCACAAGCGGCCGGCTGATCCACCAGCCGATGATCGGGGCAACCAGCCAGAGGAAGAGGATCGGTCCACTGACGACCAGCTCACTGGGGTGGGTCAGCGCGAGCCAGGCTCCCCCCGCCACCGCAAACAATGGCGCGACCCACATCTCTTGCAGGAAATCGCCCAGCGTGGCGCACTGGTTGCGCTGGGCATACCGCGGGGTGTGCCAGAGTAACAGTCCGCGCCGTGTGAATAGCATCCGTCCGCCGGAAACAATAATCGCATCCAGGTGGATGAGGGCGCAATACGGCAACGTACTCAGTCGCAGGCCGGCTTCTGCCAACTGCCGTCCCAGTGATTTGAGGGCGGTATCCAGATGGACGGATCCTGCCCGTTGCCGGGGTTTGCGAACCACATCCACCAGCGCCGCCAACAGCACGGGCAGGAAGACCAAGGTGAGAACGAATGCTGTCCAAAAACCCGTTGGGTGGGGCGCCATGACCCAGCCTCCCAGCCATAATCCCAGGAGGGCGGGCGGGACGAGGCTCCGGCGTAGATTATCAAAGATTTTCCACCAGCCGAGACCGGTGAGCGTGTTGGGCCGGCATTGTGGGTAAGGTCTGAGGACGCGTGGTAAGAGCCACCCGGCAATCTGCCAGTCGCCCCGGATCCAGCGATGGCGGCGGCTCATTTCGGCGGCGAAATTTGCGGGGTGATCCTCCTGCAATTCCACATCGGAAACCAGTGCCGAACGGGCATAACCGCTTTCCACCAGATCGTGACTGAGAATCAAATTCTCCGGAAATCGGCCGACCGTGGCCTGCTGGAACGCGTCCACATCATAAATGCCCTTGCCGACGTACGACCCTTCGGCAAACAGGTCCTGATACACGTCGGAGACCTCGCGCGTGTAGGGATCAATCCCCACTTCACCGGCGCTGAGCTGGGCGAACCGCGAGCGATTGGCCGCGAGCAGGCTGATGGGGGTGCGCGGCTGTAAAATGGCGTAGCCCTCAATCACCCGGCCGGTGACGGAATCAAACTGCGGCCGGTTCAGCGGATGCGCCATCGTTCCAATGAGTTTGCGCGCAGCATCCCGCGGCAAGCCAGTGTCGGTATCCAACGTGAGAACGTACTGGATCGTGGGGAGCAGGGCCAGGTCGCCAATGATTTCGGAAAAGGGGTCGCGCGGCCCCCCCCGCAACAGCGCGTTGAATTGTTCCAGCTTGCCGCGTTTGCGTTCGTAGCCCATCCAGAGTCGCTCATGTTGGTTCCAGGTACGTGGCCGATGAAATAACTGGAAGACGGTCACTCCTTCGGGACTGTACCGCGCATTCAAGTCTTCAATGCCGGCGCGGACCCGTTGGAGCAGATCGGCGTCCTCCGGCTGAGTCTGCGTGGCGGCGTCGCGGAAATCGGTGAGGAGTGCAAAAAATAAATTCGGATCGCGATTTCCCAAGTAGCGGATCTCGAGGCTTTCCACTAAATCCGCCACGGCCGGCAAACTGGTCAAGAGAGTCGGAACGACAACGATCGTGCGGTTGGCGGCCGGGATTCCTTCTGAGAAATCCAGGCGCGGTAGCAAGCGGGGGCCGACCATCAGATTCGTCAGCATGTTCACGAGCGCAACGGCCAGCTGCGAGGCGCCAG
>CAIUPC010000142.1 GCA_903900905.1 uncultured Acetobacteraceae bacterium | reverse complement strand
GGCTTCGCCGCCCATATTTTTTTGACGCCGTTAACGATTGGTTCATCATTTGCAGTGCAAATGGAAAAGCCGGCTGGAATGTCCCAGCCGGCTTAACCGCGGAGTTCGAAGAAGGTAACGCATCTCGTTCTACTGCTGCTGATCTTGGTGATTCTTGGCGTCAAAGTCAAGATCACGATCGAACGCAGCTGAAGGTGTCCCCGGCCCGTGCGCGGGCCGGGGCACTTTCGCGGTGGATCAGGACTTTACCGCTTCCCGGTCAAGCCGGGCGATGCCAGCAACTCCGCCACTTTGGCGTCGTCGAAGCCCAGCACGTCCTTCAGGATCTCGGCATTATGCTCACCCAGCAGCGGGGAGCGCTTCACTTCCGAGATGCTGTCCGACATCTTGATCGGGTTGCCAACCGACAGATACTTGCCGCGGGTGGGGTGATCGACTTCGACGACGGTGCCGGTGGCGCGCAGGGACTGATCTTCCGAGATTTCCTTCATGGACAAAATCGGGCCGCAGGGGATGTCGTATTTGTTCAGGGTTTCCATCGCCTCGAACTTGGTCACCGACATCGTCCAGGCTTCGATCGTGTCCCAGATATGCTTCAGGCGCGGCAGGCGGGCCGGCGGCTTGGCGTAATCCGGGTCGGTTTTCCATTCCGGCTTGCCGATAACGTCGCAGATGGCTTCCCAAACCGGGGCCTGGGCGATGAAGTAGATGTAGGCGTTGGGATCCGTCTCCCAGCCCTTGCACTTCAGGATCCAGCCCGGCTGCCCGCCGCCCGAGGCATTACCCGCACGCGGCACGGTGTCGCCGAACTCGGTGTCGGGGTATTGCGGGTATTCGGTCAGCGGCCCATGCGCCAGGCGCTGCTGGTCGCGCAGCTTGACGCGGCAGAGGTTCAGTACCCCGTCCTGCATCGCCACATCGACCTTCTGGCCACGGCCGGTGCTGTTGCGCTGGAACAGCGCCGCCACGATGCCGAGCGCCAGATGCAGGCCGGTGCCGGAATCGCCGATCTGGGCGCCGGTGACGAGGGGCGGGCCGTCGTCGAAGCCGGTGGTGGAGGCGGCGCCGCCCGCGCATTGCGCCACGTTCTCGTAGACCTTGCAGTCCTCATAAGGGCCGGGGCCGAAGCCTTTGATGGAGGCCAGGATCATCTTCGGGTTCAGCGCCTGGATGCGTTCCCAGGTGTAGCCCATGCGATCCAGCGCGCCGGGGGCGAAATTCTCCACCATCACGTCGCAGGTCTTCACCAGCGCATCCAGCACTTCCTTGCCGGACTTGTCGCGCCCGTCGATGGTGATGGAGCGCTTGTTGTGGTTCAGCATCGTGAAATACAGGCTGTCCGCGCCCTTCACGTCCTGCAGCTGGCCGCGGGTGATGTCGCCCACGCCGGGACGCTCCACCTTGATCACGTCGGCGCCGAACCAGGCCAGCAGCTGGGTGCAGGTCGGGCCGGATTGGACATGGGTGAAATCGAGGATTTTCACACCGTCGAGTGCTTTGCTCATCGTTAGGCTCCTTTCTTCTTCAGGGCGCTTTTGGGGTTCAGATTGCCGATATTGCCGCTCTCGCTGCCCGCTGCCGGGTCGATGACGGCGTTGATCAAAGTGGGCTTGCCAGAGGCGATTGCCGCGTCCACCGCCTGTTTCAGCTCGTCGGGCGTGGTCGCGTTGACGCCAACGCCGCCGAAGCTTTCGATCATGCGGTCGTAGCGCGAGCCGGGAACGAACATGGTCGTTGCAGGATCGTCACCGCCGCCGGGGTTCACGCCGTCGCCGCGATAGATGCCGTCATTGTTGAACACGACGATGCAGATGGGCAGGTTGTAGCGGCAGATCGTTTCGACCTCCATGCCGGAGAAGCCGAAGGCGCTGTCGCCCTCGATCGCCAGTACCGGCTTGCCGGTCTCGACCGTCGCCGCGATGGCGAAGCCCATGCCGATACCCATCACGCCCCAGGTGCCAACATCCAGGCGCTTGCGCGGCTGATACATGTCGATCACGCCACGCGCCTGATCCAGCGTGTTGGCGCCTTCATTGACCAGGATGGTGTCCGGACGCTCCTTGATCACGTCACGCAGCACGCGCAGGGCGGAGTGGTAGTCCATCGGGCTGGAGTTCTTGCCCAGCCGCGTCGCCATGCGGGCGATGTTGGTTTCCTTCTTGGCGTTGATCGCCGCGGTCCATTCCGCCGGCGGGTGCTGCCAGTCATCGCCCATGGCTTTCAGCAGCGCGGACACACACGACCCGATATCGCCCACGATCGGTGCGGCGATTTCGACATTGCTGTCCATTTCGCGCGGTTCGATGTCGATCTGGATGAACTTCTTGGACCCCGGCGGACCCCACTGCTTGCCCTTGCCATGGCTCAGCAGCCAGTTCAGGCGGGCACCGATCATGACGACGACATCGCTTTCGGCGAGGACGGTGGAACGGGCGGCGGCGGCGCATTGCGGGTGCAGGTCGGGCAGCAGGCCCTTGGCCATGCTCATCGGCGTGAAGGGAATGCCGGATTTCTCGACGAAGGCGCGGATATCGTCGTCAGCCTGGGCATAGGCGGCGCCCTTGCCGAGGATGATCAACGGCTTCTTCGCCCCGCGCAGCACATCGAGCGCGCGTTCGATCGCCGACGGCGCCGGGATCTGCGCCGGGGCCGGGTCAATAACCTTTACCAATGAGCGGCGGCCGGCCTCGGCCTCCATCACCTGGCCGAACAGCTTGCCCGGCAGGTCGAGGTAGACGCCGCCGGGACGGCCGGACACGGCGGCGCGGATGGCGCGGGCGACGCCGATACCGATATCGGCGGCATGCAGGACGCGGAACGCCGCCTTGCACAGCGGCTTGGCGATCGCGAGTTGGTCCATTTCCTCATAATCGCCCTGCTGCAGGTCGACGATCTCACGCTCGGACGAGCCGCTGATCAGGATCATCGGGAAGCAGTTGGTCGTGGCATTGGCGAGCGCGACGAGGCCGTTCAGAAAGCCGGGGGCGGACACGGTCAGGCAGATGCCCGGCGACTTCGTCAGATAGCCGGCGATGGCGGCGGCGTTGCCGGCGTTCTGCTCGTGCCGGAAGGAGATGACGCGCATGCCCTCGGCCTGGGCCAGACGGCCCAGATCGGTGATGGGGATGCCCGGCACGCCGTAGATATTGTTGATGCCGTTCAGTTTCAGCGCATCGATGACCAGATGGAAGCCATCGGTCATTTCGACCTCTGCTTCCTCGGTGGTCTGTTCAGGTGCCGCGGACATTTGCTTCTCCATGATCGTGAGTTGATTACGCGTATCGGCGCCGGCGTTCCGGTTCAGCGGGTGTCTTCGGCCCGTCGAGGAAATCGCCGTATTGTTCGACATGGGCCGCCAGCCCCATCGTATGTTCCCGCACCAGCCGCTGCGCGCGATCGGCGTCCCGCGCCTCCAGCGCCGCGATGATGGCGCGGTGATCCGCCATCGACCGCCGTGCCCGGTTGTCCTGGGTCATCGTTACCGCGCGCACCGCGCGCATGTGGATGAACAGGGAATCCGTCAGGGTGGACATCAGCTCGATCCCGCCCAACCGGATGATCGCCCGGTGAAACGCCATGTTGGCATCGGAGTATTCGCTGAGTTGCCCGCTGGGGTCGTCGGCAAACGCCTCCACCAGCCCGCGCAGCCCCGCCAGTTCAGCGTCCGACGCCGTGGTCGCGGCGAGGCGGGCGGCCATGCTCTCGATCGCCGCCCAGACGGTGATCATTTCCACCACTTCACGCTTGGATTTGCGCACCACGTGAATGCCGCGGCGGGGAATGGAACGGACGAAACCTTCCTGTTCCAGCACGGACAAAGCTTCGCGGATGGGCGTGCGACTGACACCGAGATCCTGCGACAACTGCCGTTCATCGAGCCGGATTTCGTCACCGCGGCCATAGATGTCCATCGCCATGATCGCGCGCTTGATCGCCTCGCACGCCTGCTGCCGCAGGCCGAGGCTGACGCCAATCGGCTCGATCATGAGCTTGGGCTGTTGGTCGGGGTCTGGCACCCACGGTTCCCTCAAATTTCCGGTATTCTGTATATTGTATACCACGATGGTCAAGCCCCAATTGCCTCCGGCCCCCCGCATGGCTTACAAAGGGTCATGCTTTTCGTTTTGACCGTTGCGCTGTTCCTATCCGGCCGGGCGCCTCGGCCTTGCGGCCCTGGCCCGGCGGATCGGCTATGAGCGGGAGCCGGGGTAAGCGCCGCACGGGTTCAAGCGCGCGCCGCTACAAATCCCCCGAATTGGTGCCGATCAAAGAACGGCGCCCGGGCCGTATTGGGCTCGCGGGCATTTTCTTTTGCGCCGGTGCGATCGCGGTTGCTGGCGTCATCGTGCTGCTGATCTGGTCGGTGACCAATCGAACCATCACCGAGCAACGCGCGGAAATCAGGGAGCGGGCGGAGCGCGACCTGCTTGCCCATGCTTCTACGATGGCGGAAGAGGTCCGGACTGAACTGCTCTCGATCGATCAGGGACTGATCCTCCTGAAAGCCGCATTGGCGCAGGCGCCGGAGACCACGAAGCTCACGGATTGGTTGCGGGTTATGCCGGCGTTGTCGCAGCTGAGCGCGGAGGTGTTCATCGCCGATGACAAGTGGATCGTGCAGCAGAGCAGCATCGTCAACGCAGCCGGTCAGCGGGTCGGTGGCACCTACGTGAATTTCGCGCCCGGGGCGCTGGAATCCTTCGGTGGCGACGGCACGAAACAAGCGAGCGGGCGGCTGCTGGTTGGCGATACAAGCCAGACGATCGAAGCACGCCGATCGCTGGTCTATATCGTGCAACCGATGGAGCAGCCGGCGAATTGGAAAGTCGGGGCGGCCTATCGATCCGACGGCTTCACGCGCCTGTTTTCGGGGGCAACGCTCGGCATCAATGGCCTCGCCGCGTTGATTGATACGCAGCGCGGGGTGGTGCAGGCGATCGCCGGGCCGGCGGCACGCAAGCCGTCCGCGGACGTGCTCGGGACGGATATGTTTACCTTCTTCAAAAACCGGGGGGAGAAGGGGAACTGGACAGGTCCGACGGCGATGGACGGGGTTGTCCGCATTCACGGGTTTAGCAAAATTCCGAACCGGGAGATCGTCGTGACCGCGGCTGTGGCGGAAGCTGAAGCCATGGCGCGGGCTGATTCGTTCGCATCCAGTGTCCGCGCGGTCGCCGTTGGTGCCACGGGCGTTGTGTTGGGTCTTGGCGGGCTCGTGGTTTGGGAAATCTACAGCTATCGGTCCAGGAAGCGCCGCCAGCGGGCGGATGCCCGAACTCAGGCCGATATGGAGGCCCTACAGTCAGAAGTCACGACCTTGCGGGTCCGCTCGGCACTGACCAGTGCCCAGGTTCGCGCGCTGCTGCTGGGGTCTGGCGACGGGGTTGCGCTGTTGGATCCGGATTTGCGCCTGATCGCCTGGAATCAGGCGTTCGTGTTCGGCTGCGGCGTGCCGGTCGATGTGTTCCGGGAGGGCCTGCCGATTGATGAGTTGTTTCGCCATCAGGCACGGGATGGGCTGCTCGGGGCGCTGGGCATCGCTGACGGCGAAGACATGGAGATCGAGGTTGCCCGCCGCATCGCGATCCTGAAACTGGAACCGGCGGGCGCAGTGTTGCCGATATACCCGTTGGACGGCGATGAGCGCGCTTTCCGTGTCGCGGTCGTCCCGGATGGCGGCGGCCTGGTGCTGATACTCGGCGATTCAACCGAAGGTGCGCGCCCGGCGAGCTACGTGCCCCCGCCGCCACCGCCGCAACCGGTCGCGGCGGCGCCAGCCTACGTTCCGGTGGATTGGTAAAAAAAACGGCGGAGACGGGGTTCCGTCTCCGCCGCTTGTTGTCTGACTCAGACCCGTTCGATCAGCGCCGCGATGCCCTGGCCAACGCCAATGCACATCGTCGCGATGGCGCGCTTCTGACCCAGCGTTTCCATCGCGTTGACCGCCGTCATCGCCAGGCGCGCGCCGGACATGCCCAGTGGGTGACCGAGCGCGATGGCGCCGCCATGCGGGTTCACGTGTTCGGCGTCGTCCGGCAGGCCGAGCTGGCGCATCACCGCGATGCCCTGGCTGGCGAAGGCCTCGTTCAACTCGATGATGTCGATGTCACCGATGCTCATGCCCATATGCGCCAGCAGCTTCTGCACGGCCGGGGCCGGGCCGATACCCATGATGCGCGGCGGCACGCCGGCGGTGACCATGGACACGATGCGCGCCCGCGGCGTCAGGCCGTGGCGTTTGGCGGCCTCTTCGGATGCGATGATCAGCGCCGCGGCGCCGTCGTTCACGCCCGAGGCATTGCCCGCCGTCACCGTGCCGGGATCGCGGAACGGGGTCTTCAGCTTGGCCAGCATTTCCATGGTCGTTTCGTGACGCGGATGCTCGTCAACCGACACGACGGTGTCGCCCTTGCGGCCCTTGATGGTCACGGGGACGATTTCGCGGGTGAAGAAGCCGGCTTCCTGCGCCTTTTTATTCCGCATCTGGCTGCGATACGCGAACGCATCCTGATCAGCTCGCGAAATCTGGAATTCTTCGGCAACGTTTTCGCCGGTTTCCGGCATCGCGTCGGTGCCGTAGATCTTCTTCATCTGGGCGTTGACGAAGCGCCAGCCGATGGTGGTGTCGTAGACTTCGGAGGAGCGGGAGAAGGCTTCCGTTGCCTTGCCCATCACGAAGGGGGCGCGGGTCATGCTTTCGACGCCGCCGGCGAGCATGAAATCGGCATCGCCGCCGCGGATGGCGCGCGCGGCGGAGCCGACGGCATCCAGGCCCGAGCCGCAGAGGCGGTTGATGGTCGAGCCCGGCACCGTCGTCGGCAGGCCCGCGAGGAGGACGGCCATGCGCGCGACATTGCGGTTGTCTTCGCCGGCCTGGTTGGCGCAGCCCATGATGCAATCGTCCAGCGCATCCCAGTCGATGCCGGCGTGGCGGTCCTTCAGGGCGCGGATCGGGTGGGCGGCGAGGTCGTCGGTGCGCACGTCACGCAGCGCACCGGCATAGCGGCCGATGGGGGTGCGGGCGAAGTCGCAGATAAAGGCTTCAGCCATGGTGTGTTTCTCCCTGGGTCTTGCCGGTGGCGGTGGCTCCGCGCGGCGGTGGTACCGGTTTAGCGCGGGGGATGGCGGGCGCCAAGGCGGGAGGGGGTGGTGATAGACGTTCGGGATGTCGTCTGCGGAGGGGCCCATCGAAAATAGAGGTTTAAAAGCAGCCGCACAAACAGCGGGAGTCATTCGAAAAAATCTTCGTCGATTTTTTTGATATGAAGCGTGTCCTCCACGCGGCAGCCTACATTGTAGCGGAGCATCAATTCGGTCAGCAGACCGCCATCGATCAGAACGATCCTCTTACTGAGAAAATCGGCGGTTTCC
>CAIUPC010000141.1 GCA_903900905.1 uncultured Acetobacteraceae bacterium | reverse complement strand
TTCTCAACGGCGCCAAGAGCGTGGTGCTGCATGGCGACTGCGCCGACAAAATCTTCGTCACCGCCCGTATCGCCGGTGATCGCCGGGATCAGGACGGGATCGGCCTGTTCCTCGTGGACGCCAATGCACCCGGTCTGAGCCGCCGCGGCTATCCGACGCAGGACGGGTTGCGCGCCGCGGAGGTTACTCTGTCTGACGTTCGCGTCAATGGCGATCACATCGTGTCCGAGCATGCTTTGCCGGTGGTCGAGCATGTGATCGACGAAGCCATCGCCGCTTTGTGCGCCGAGGCTGTCGGGACAATGCAGGTCATGCACGACACCACGTTGGAATACCTCAAGACCCGCAAGCAGTTCGGCCGCGCCATCGGCTCGTTCCAGGTCTTGCAGCACCGCTCCGTCGATATGCTGGTGGCGCTGGAACAGGCCCGCAGCATGGCGATGTTCGCCGCCATCATGGCGTCCGAAGAAGACCCGATCGAGCGCAAGCGCGGCATCGCCGCCGCCAAGGTGCAAATCGGCCGATCCGGCAAGCATTGCGGGCAGGAGGCGATCCAGCTGCATGGCGGTATCGGCATGACCCAGGAATACTCGGTCGGGCATTCCTTCAAGCGCATGACCATGATCGAGCAGCTCTATGGCAGCGCCGACGATCATCTGGCGGCGCTGGCGAAAATGGGCGGGTTGTTCGCCAGGCCGAAGGCCGCGTGAACGCCGTTCTGCTGGACCTGGATGGCACGCTGTCGGACTCCAAGCCGGGCATTGCCGCCAGCCTCCGTTTCACCCTCGGGCAACTGGGGCTGGACGCGGATGCGAGCGGCGACCTGACCTGGGCCGTCGGCCCGCCCATCGCGGTGTCGATCGCGCGGTTGCTGGCACAGTACGGCGACAACCGGGTCGAGGAAGCCGTCGCACTCTACCGGGCGCGCTATTCCGAGGTCGGGCTGTACGACTGTACGGTCTACCCCGGCATCATCGGCATGCTGGACCGGTTCGCCAGCGTCGGCCTGACGATGCTGGTCGCGACGTCGAAGCGGCGGGACTTCGCGGACCGGGTGATCGATCACCTCGGGCTGCGATCGTACATGAAGGCGGTGTATGGCGCCCTGCCCGGCGGCGGGCTGGACGACAAGCAGGATCTGCTGGCGCATATCCTCCCCACCGAAGGCCTGTCGGCTGACACCTGCGTCATGGTCGGTGATCGGCTGCATGACATGCATGCCGCGCGGCATAATGACATCCGGCCCATCGGCGTCCTCTGGGGATATGGCGGGCAGGCGGAGCTGGAAGCCTCCGGCGCCGATGCCATCGCTGCCGTGCCGGATGACGTCGCGCGGCTGGTGCTGGAGCGGCTGACATAGACGAGACCTTCGATGTCGTCGTCCTCGGCGCCGGGGCGGCCGGGCTGTTCTGCGCTTTCACCGCGGGACGGCGCGGCCGGCGCGTGCTGGTGCTGGAGCATAGCGAGAAGCCCGGCGGCAAAATCCTGATCTCCGGCGGCGGGCGCTGCAATTTCACCAATATCCATACCGCGCCGGACCGGTTCTTCTCGGCCAATCCGCATTTCTGCAAGTCGGCGCTGTCGCGCTACACGCCGCGCGATTTCCTGGCGCTGGTGGAGAAGCACCAGATCGCCTGGCATGAGAAGACGCTGGGGCAGCTGTTCTGCGATGTGTCGGCGAAGCTGATCCTGGCGATGCTGCTGGATGAATGCGCGGCGGCGGGGGTGGAGGTTCGGGTTGGGCAGAGGGTTCGTACCACTCTCCCCCTCCCCTTGCGGGAGGGGGAAGGGGGGAGGGGTTGTCAAGCACAGACGCCGGCAGGGTTGCACCCCTCCCCCCACCCCCCTCCCGCAACGGG
>CAIUPC010000140.1 GCA_903900905.1 uncultured Acetobacteraceae bacterium | reverse complement strand
GAGCGACTCGCCGATCCACGGCGGCGCCGGAAAAGGCAAATGTTTTCTCCGCTGGACCCATTATCCTGATGCATATGGGGCTTGTCCCGGGGACCAATCGCGGCACTGCTGGAAACCTTGGTCCCCGGGACAAGCCCGGGGATGACGGTTTTTGCCGCCATTTCTCAATATGTTAGCGCCTATGGGGACAAGCCCAGGGATGACGCCGAGGGTTCGACTTTGGCGCATGTCGATCCAAATGCGATCACCCTGTGACCAACGCCGTCATGACTGGTAGCGATGGCCGGTACGTCATTCATTTTACGGGTTGGCCCAACATCGCCCTCACCCCTGCCCGGCGACATAGGCGACCAGGCTTTCGACCTCATGCTCGCGCTGCAGGATCAGGGATTTGACGACGTCGCCGATACTGACCAGCCCAATCAGCGCGCCGTGCGCCATCACCGGCAAATGCCGGAAGCGCCCGGCCGTCATCATGGCCATCGCCTCACTGACGGTGGTTCCGGGCTGCGCGACCTGCACCGCGCGGGTCATCAGCATCCCCGCGCTCATGGCGAGGCCATCGGCGCCATTGGCGGCGAGGCAGCGGACGATGTCGCGCTCACTGACGATACCCAGCAATTGCGCGGATTCGTCGATCACGAGCACCGCGCCGATCCGATGCTCGGAGAGGATTTCGGTGACCCGGGCGACGGTGACGGTGGGATCCACCGTGGTGACCGTATTGCCCTTATGTTTCAAAATGGCCGCGACCGTCATGATGCCTCCTCCTGTTCTGGTGGCGCGGATGCGATCCGGAGGGGCGGAAGTCAGGACGCCGGCCGGAACCGTACGCGCGTCTTCTCCAGACGGGAGCATGCGCGTTTTGGCGGATCAAAAGCAAAGCTTTCCTGTGCACGGCGGGCGCCTTCGCGTGTTCGCGTCGCGGCGGCGCTGTTTCCAACGCTGAGGCCGCCGGGACGCAAAGACACTGAGGATTTCCGAGGCATCACGCCGATCACAGGGGCCATTGCCGGAAACGCGGCCCGGGATCACAAATCCTGCTGCCGCCGCACGGAGTGCCCGCCATGACCGACCACGCCGAAACCACCATCCGCCGCATCATGGCGGACGATAAATTCCGCCAGGCCGTCGCCACCCTGGACGCCGACCACGACCGGATCGTGGCGGATATCATCCGCTTCACGGAGACGGAGGCGCCGTCCTTCCAGGAAGACACCCGCGCCAAGGCCTGGGCCGAGGAAGCCCGCGCCCATGGCCTGCAAGACCTGGAAATCGACGCGGAGGGCAATGTCACCGGCATCCGCCGCGGCATCGGCAATGGCCGCCTGATCTGCGTCGCCGCGCATCTCGACACCGTCTTCCCCGCCGGCACCAATCTGAAAGTCCGCCGGGAGGGCACGAAGCTCTTTGCCCCCGGCATCGGCGATGACACGCGCAGCCTGGCGGTGATCCTCGGCTGGCTGCGGGCGCTGGACGCGGCGGGGATTTCAACCCGCGACGACATCCTGTTCGTGGCCGATGTGGGGGAGGAAGGTCTGGGTGACCTGCGCGGCATGCGGCACCTGTTCACCAAGGGGAAGTATAAGGACCGGATCAGCGCCTTCATCACCGTCGACAGCCCCGATATGGACCGGATCGTGACCGGCGGCGTTGGCTCCAAGCGCTACCGGGTGACGTTCAAAGGCCCGGGTGGCCACAGCTATGGCGCCTTCGGTCTGGTGAACCCCATGTTCGCCATGGCGGATGCGGTGGCGCGCCTCGGTCAGGTGCCGGTGCCGGAGAAACCCAAGACTACCTTCAGCGCCAGCGTCACCGGCGGCGGCACGTCGATCAATGCCATTCCTGACAATGTCTGGACGGATTTCGACCTGCGCTCCGAATCGCCGGAAGCGCTGGATCGCCTGGAATCCACCTTCTTCGCTTTGGTCGAGGCCGCGGTGGCCGCGGAAAACGCCGCCCGGTCCACCCGCAACGGCCCCATCACCACCGAGATCAAAATGCTCGGCGATCGGCCCGCCGGTCAAACGGCCGAGTCGCATGAATTGCCGCGCTTCGCCCAGGCCGCGATCAACGCGCATGGAATCGCGACGACGTTCGAATATTCCTCCACCGACGCCAATATCCCCATGAGCCTCGGGATCCCCGCCATCAAGATCGGCTCCGGCGGCACCGGCGGGCGGCAGCATTCGCTGGAAGAATGGATTGATGTGGAGAAAGAGGCCAGCGTGACGGGCATGGCGGCGGGCCTGGCGACCGTGCTGGCAGTGGCGGGGGTGGCTTAGAGCGCGATCGTTTGAAGTGGACTCACCCGAAAACGTGAATCACGCGACAAAACAAAGAGCCAGACCATGATCGAACCCGTACGTTGATCCAACCTCAGGCTATCATGGTCTGGCCCCCTACTCCGCCGCGCCCCGCAACGCCGCCCCGGCCGCCAGCGGGCATAATGGCAGCGCCGCCGCCAGCATCGCCGCCAGCAGCAACAGATGCGGCCGCGCGCTCAACCCGCCCGAGGCCGCGTCGGCCGCCGCCACCCCGAAAATCAGCACCGGCGTCGTCAGCGGCAGCACCAGCAGCGGCAGCAACACCCCGCCGCGGCGCGCGCCCAGCACGATCGCGGCGCCGGTGGTGCCCAGCAGCGACAGCAGCAGCGTCCCCGGCAGCAGACCCAACAGCAAAGCGGGGATGGCGTCGTCAGGCATGCGCAGCATCACCGCGACCGGCGCGGCGGCGAGCAGCAGCGGCACGCCGGTCACCAGCCAATGCGCGATCGCTTTGGCACCGGCGATGGCGGCGCTGGGAAGGCCGGATAGCAGCAGTTGGTCCAGCGACCCATCCTCCAGATCCGACCCGAACAGGCGATCCAGCGGCAACAAAGCGGCCAGCAGCGCGCAGACCCATATGATGCCGGGGGCGATGCGGCCGAGAGTCTCCGGCGCGGGGCCGATGGCCAAGGGGAACAGCGACGCCGCGAGGAGGAAGAACAGCAACGCCCCCAGCGTATCGGCGCCATGGCGCAGCGACAGCCGCAATTCGCGGGCGAGAATGGCACGGAAGCGGGTCATGCGAGGCGCAGCTCCGCCACATCGGCCAGGGGCAAGGGGATATGGGTCGCGGCGATGACGATGCCGCCGCGGTCCCGATGCGCCGCCAGCAGCGTGCCGAAGCGGGCTATGGAGGCTGTGTCGAGTCCCAGGGTTGGCTCGTCGAGCAGCCAGAGCGGCGCGGCCGTCCATGCCAGGCGCGACAGTGCCAGCCGCCGCTTCTGCCCCGCTGACAGCATCCGCGCCGGGAGATCGGACAGGTCCGTCAGGCCGAGGCAAGCGAGGGCCATGCGCTCCCCCTCCCCTTGCGGGAGGGGGTTGGGGGGAGGGGT
>CAIUPC010000139.1 GCA_903900905.1 uncultured Acetobacteraceae bacterium | reverse complement strand
GGTGGTCTGCGTCAGTTTGAAACCCTTGGCCATACGCTCCCCGAGGAATGTCGCGGACCCCTTGCGGACCCAAGCGGACCTCTATACGCTTCGGCTAGCTTCACCTAAAATCCGGTGATGTGCAAGATAAATGCTGGTTTACTGCCGATTGTCGGGGGTCCGCTGTGCCGTGCGTCGGGTTCCTTCGGGTAACATCACGTGACTTAAAATCCGCAGCTGGAAACGGCGTGCCGGTTCGAGTCCGGCGGTGGGCACCATTGGCCGCGATATCGTCAGCTATGGCGGCCCGGCCGGGTTGGGCTGATACGCCTCATCAACACCCCTCTCCAGGCCCAGAACCGCCAGGGTCCCTATTCTGCTATTCCTCTACCTTCAGCGGATAAGGGCCCAGGAAATCCAGGCCGAGGTCGAGATAGGCCTGGTACTCGCCCTTGGCGACCGGATGCCCCGTCGGACCGCCGATCTCGACAAGAAACAGGGCGTTGTAGGCCGGCTGCCCGTCCGGCCGGACAACCTGCTGAACGAGCGGCGTGGCCGTGATGATGGTCGCTGGCTCGTCGAGCCGCACCAGCACGACATGGGCGGGCAGGAAGGGCTGGTTCAGCTCGGTGCGCAGGACCCCGTCGGCGTCGGTCAGCTGCGCCGCGATGCGGATTCGGAAGCCGCCCTTGGCAGAGCCATGTTTCGGGACCACGATCCCGGGTTCGATGATGGGGCGGAGGTCCAGGTCCGACCGGACATAGGATTGCTTGCCCGCGACCGGTGCCGGCGGCGTGTCGGGGCCCTCATGACGGATTCGCACTGTATTGGAGCGCGCGTCGTAAGCCACCGCGGTGACCATGATCTCCCCGGTCGTAGTCAGATGGTCGGCCATCCGGTCGAGCAGATCGATCATGATCATGGTCGTTCCCGTCGTGCCAGCTTGCGCCCCTTCGGGGGGAGCCCCGCCCGCCGATGGCAATTGTATTTGACCGCGCCGCACGCTGACCAAGGGGGTCGCATGCAGTAACTGGCCCGTCGTGCGCTCCTTCACATACAGCGTCAGGTTAGAGGTCAAATTGACCTGCCATCGACGCAAGCCTGTCTGAAAAGTGCCCAAAAGCACGGGGAGACGCCCCCAGGATACGATATCGACTTTGGCTGGGGCACCGAGGCCGAGGCGCGGCGGAACCGCCGCCGGATCGGGCGCCGTGTCGTCCTGGCTGAGGTCAGAGAATGCATCGGCGAGGGCCATCCGGCGCTCCTCGCTCAACGTGAAGAATTCACTATCGGGCAGGCGGAGCAGTTCAGTCGCTTGCTTCGTCCATTGATTGTTCATGGCTGTACCTTTCGGGGGGGCGGGACTTCTCTCGCCGGACCACGCGTGCGGATACCAGGTGGATACCGCGAGCAGCAGTCCGAGCGAAAGCGCCCGGATCATGTCAAGTTGCCTCTCACCGTAGACATGTCCGCGACCAGGAGATACGGATGGCAGACCGGGCAGTAACGATTGAGCGAGCCGGCCACGGGGCCGTATTCGTACATCACGCATTTTCGGGCGTCGAAGGCGCAGTGGCTGCCGCTCTTCTCGTATTGCAGCGGATGGGCCGGGGCGCTGCCAGGCCGGGTCGCGGTGGCCTGAAGGAAGGCATGACCCGTTTCGTGGTTGATCGTATTGACGAAATCCTGTTCGTCATTCAGCGTATAAGCGTTAACGATTCCGTCAGCATAAGATGTGCCCAGAAAACTCGCGGCACATTGCACCTTGATCGCGGAGAGCTTGATGCGGGTGTAGGTGGCCAGGACCACCGCGGCTGGTTTCGCGACGCGGAAAGCGCGCGGGTCGCTGCGATTTGGGTTCAATGACACGTCGGTCGCTGCCAGGGTACCATTTCTGGCATTGCCCCATTGTCCCGGCGGCGCCCCCGGGGGCGCATTCGGGCCGGTTGGCGTGGTGGGATCACCATGCGGAATCCAGTCCTCGGCGTCCCATCGCCCCTGACCTGTGACAAGAAGCGTGCCTCCTTGCAGGGGAGGGTCGATCAATTCATTATTGGTCGTAATTGAAACCGGGAAGGCGCCCGCCAGCGCGAATGGGTGTGTGAATGGACCCACGTTCACTGGAACACCATCTGTCCCTCCTGGAATCCAGAGGGCGTGGGTATTCATCATCGCGTACATAACAGGCTTGTCAGCCTCGGCGTGGGCCAAGGAGAAAAACTGACTCCTATTCGTATCGCCAACGATAAGCGCATCGCCGTTGTCGCCCGGATAGTTATTACGGTAGCTTCCTGCCTGAACATAGTAGCTGACCATATGCTTGGGATAGATCACCGGTG
>CAIUPC010000138.1 GCA_903900905.1 uncultured Acetobacteraceae bacterium | reverse complement strand
GCCCGACGACGTGCCGGCGCATCCTTACGCGGTGGCGATGGAATCGGCGATGCTGTCGCCAAACGCGGAAGTCAGCCTGTACCCGTGGAAGGAGCCGAAAGAGCGCATCCCCCTCGCGGTGCGGCATGTCCGCAGCTTCCTGCGCGCGCACCGGCCGGCCGGCTGACGCCGGGCCGGTCCCGGCGTATTGAAAAGGTGGCCGCCCGCGCGGGCGGCCACCATTCAAGTTACGGAATGTTCTTGTGCGACCCGTCGCAACGCGGCGCCTTGCCGGTGATCTTGCAGCCGCAGAAGCTGACGACGCCCGAGGTCTCAGCCTCGAACTTCATCGGGCTGAAGCTGCTGCCCTTATGCGACCCGTCGCAGAACGGCTGCTTGCCGCTTTTGCCGCAGGAGCACCACCAATAGGATTTTCCGGCTTCGACTTCGACCTTGTAGGAGCCCTTCTGGGCCATCACGGGTAAGGATTCGGACATGTGTGTTTCCTTTCGGTTGGTGCCGCATCACGCGGGTTCGTAGCCATCCCGCCTCAGGCGGGTTCAAAGCCATAATCCCGGCGCGCGGCCGCCGGGGTAACGTAGCCGTCCAGCAGGTCTTCGCAAAGGGCCGTGCGATCCCGCTCCATCGGATTGCCGTAACCGCCGGAGCCTGGGGCCTGCAGCATCACCAAAGATCCCGGCGGCGCCAGGAACCCGCCTTTGCTGGTTAAATGGCGCGGGGTCCCGCCATCCGGCCTCAAAGTCACCACCGCCGGTGCGCCATCCATCCCGCCGTCCAGCCCGAAGGGGGGCGTCACCGTGCGTTCGCAGCATACGGCGGCATGGGACTGCCGCTCCAGCACACGCCAAACCCGCCGAACCCCGAGCCCGCCGCGATAGCGCCCGGCGCCGCCGCTATCGGGGACGATCGCATATTCCTCCACCCGCAGCGGGAAGCTCATTTCGATCATTTCAATCGGCGTGTTGCTCATGTTCGATACCGTGCTGGCCACGGCGTTGATGCCATCCTTGTTCGGCCGCGCCCCGAACCCGCCCTTGACCGACTCGTAGCTCACGTAACGCTCGCCGGAGCGGTAATCCGTCCCGCCAAACGTGATCACCGCCGAGGTCCCTTGCGAGCCCGCCATCACCGTCTTCGGGGTAATCGCAAACAGCGCCGCCATGACCATGTCGGCCACCCGGTGCGACACCTCATGGTTGGCGTAGACCACCGGCGAGGGATGTTGCGCATGCACCACCGAACCGGGCGTCGCCACCACCGTCACCGGCCGCCAGCAGCCGGAGTTCGGTGGAATTAAACTCCCGGGATCCGCGATCATCTTCAGCGCGCAATAGACGCCGGAGGCCGTGACCGTCAGCGGCGCATTCATCGGCCCCGCGACGGCGGGGTCGGAGCCGGTGAAATCGGCCAGGATCGTATCGCCGCGTTTTACCACCCGCAGTTTGACGGTGAAGGTCGCATCGGCCGTCTCGCCCGGCGCGATCACCCCGTCGCCGTCGAACACATCGGTGAACGTTGCCTCCCCGTCCGGCAAGGCGCGCAGCGCGGCGCGCATCATGGTTTCGGAATAATCCAGCACCTCCGTCATGATCTGCAGGAAGGTGTCGGTGCCGTATTTCATGGCCAGTTCCGTCATGCGCTGGGTGCCGCGCCAATTGGCCGCGACCTGGGCCCGCAGGTCGCCCAGCCGCTCCGTCGGGGTGCGGACATTGGCGAAGATGATCGCCTCGATCGCCGGATCGGGCTTGCCGTCCCGATACAGCCGGATCGGTGGCAGGCGCAGGCCTTCGCCGTAGATTTCCGTGACCGCGCCATAGGACCCGGGCGTGGCGCTGCCGATATCCGGCCAATGCGCCCGCACGCAGCCGAAGCCGAGCAAGCGGCCCTCATGAAAGGCCGGGGCGACGACGTTCACATCGGGCAGGTGCGAGCCACCATCATAGGGATCGTTATGGATGAACACATCGCCCGGTGCGACGTCGGTAAACGCCCGCACGATGGCCCGGACCGCGTCCGGCATCGACCCGAGATGGATGGGCAGATCCGGCCCCTGCGCCACCATGTTGCCGGTGATATCGAAAATACCGCAGGAATAATCCCCGGCGACTTTCAGCAGCGGCGAATAGGCGGTTTTGGCGAGGACGATCTTCATCTCCTCCGCCGCGGCGAAGAGCGCGTTCTTCACAACTTCGAACCGGGCGGGATCGGTTTTCAGGCTGCTCATGGGCGCTTCTTTCGCTGCGATGATGGCCAATATTGCGCGTTGCCCGGTAGGCCCTGTCAAGCAGTGTCCGGCTGTAACTTCGCCATCCCGGCCGTCGCGCCGCGCAGCAGCGCGGGCAGTTGGGCGCGGGCGGCGGACAGGTTGCCGGCGTAACAGGCCTGTTCGATCTCACGGGCCAGGCGGCTCACCCCGGGCAGGCCGGCCTGTCCCGCGAGCGCGGTGACGTCGTGCAGGTCGCGGGCGGCGGTGGCGGGATCCGCTGCCGCGAGTGCCTGGCTGATGCGGTCCAGGCGGGCCTCAAGATCGGTAAATGTATCCATTAAGAAGCTATTAAATCGCTCCCCGGGAAGGATTTCCCGCAGTCCGGCAAGGATTGTTTCATCCACCCCGGCGGCATCGTCCACCTCCTCTGGCGGCGGGGTGTTTGCCCTGGGCAGGTCCGCCAGGGCACCGCGCAGGACAGAAGCGCTGAGCGGTTTACTCAGATAGCCATCCATTCCAGCGGCGCGATAGCGCTCATCCGCACCCGCCAGCGCGTCCGCGGTCAGGGCGATGATGGGCATCAATCCGTGGGGCGGCGGCAGTGCCCGGATGCGTTTTGCCGCCTCCACGCCGTCCATCACCGGCATCTGCACATCCATCAATACCGCGTCGAACGTCTGAGCGGCGGCGGCGTCGATGGCTTCCTGACCGTTGGCGGCGGCGGTGACGTGATGGCCGTCTGCTTCCAGCATGACTGTCACCAGCCGCCGGTTGATGGCGTTGTCATCGGTCACCAGCAGCCGCATCGCCCCGCCCGTCCGTGGCAGCGGTTCGGCGATGGCCGGTGCGGGCGCTGTTGCCGCCGCTGCTGATGCTGATGCTGGGGGCGGCAGCGGGATCGTGAAATGGAAGCGGCTGCCCTGTCCCGGCACGCTCTCCACGCCGATAGTGCCGTTCATCAGCGTGACGAGGGCCCGGCAAATCGCGAGGCCGAGGCCGGAGCCGCCAAAGCGGCGGGTGATCGTGCCATCGGCCTGCATATATTTTTCGAATATGCGGGTGATGTTTTCGGCTGCGATGCCGATGCCGGTATCGGTGACCTCAAACTGAATCCGGTATGGCGGACCGGTATCGAGCGTGGAAACGCGGACATCAACGCCGCCTTGTTCGGTGAATTTGATGGCGTTACCGATGAGATTGACCAGGACCTGGCGTAACCGGAACGGGTCGCCAGACACCATCCGCCGGGCCTCGGGCGCGATGTCCAGCGTGAGCCGCAGCTGTTTCTGCTGGGCCTGGATCAGGAACGGCTGCAGGACGCTGGCGGCCGTTGCCGCGAGGTCGAACCCGGTGCGCTCAACCTCCATATGGCCGGCTTCGAGTTTGGAAATGTCGAGAATGTCGTTAATCACCTCCATCAGCGCCCAGGCGGAATCACGCACCCCGGCGGCGCATTCACGCTGGCGATCATCCAGCCCGGTCTGCAGGAGAATGTCGGCCATGCCGATGATGCCGTTCATCGGTGTCCGGATTTCATGTGACATATTGGCCAGGAAGCCGGTTTTGGCCCGATTGGCGTTTTCCGCCTGTTCCCGCGCTGCCTCGGCCTCGATCCGGGCGGCTTCGGCGCGCGCTTGCGCCTGTTTGCGCTCGGTGATGTCGGTGTAGGTGCGCACCATGCCGCCGCCGGGCAGGGGGGTGCTGCGTACCTCCATCACGGCACCGCCCGGGCGGGCCCGCTCATACACATGCGGCATGTCCAGGAGACCGCCTGAACGCACCAGCTCGCGCAGCTGGGTCGAGGTATGCATGAACTCGTCGGCTTGCCACTGGTAGTCGAGGATTTCGTTGAAGGTTGGTCGGCGGCTGACGAGGGCTTCCGGCAGGCCTAGCAGTGCGGTCGCGCGCGCATTGCACAAGGCAACGATCCCTTCGGCCGTCACGACCATCAGACCCTGATCCATGTATTCCAGCGTCGTCGCCAACAGCCGGGACTGTTCGGCGGCTGATTGCTCGCTCATCCGTAGGGCGTCAGCGGCCGCCTGTTGCGCCTGTGTCTGTTCCGCGAGGCGGCGGTTGCTGTCCTCCAAGGCGGTATTCTGCCGGGCGAGCGCTTCCTCCGATTGTTTGGCTTTTTGAAACTGTGTCGCAATATGCCGAAACAAAATCAGCAGAACGGTGATGATCCCGCAGGCGCCGGCGATCAGATAGCCGGCCTGCTGGCGCCAATCCGCCATCTCGGGCGGGTCAGTGGCTTGCGATCCGATAACCAGCGGCACGTCCCGTACGCGGCGCACCCACATCGGCACGCGACCCTCGCCTGCCATACCGGCTGATGTCAGCATGCCGCCACCGGCGGACAGGTGGCGGCGCCAGGACTCAGTCGGGGCGAGGGTCAGGCCGATGAGATCGTCGGCCGCGGGGTAGCGGAGGAGGAGGGTCCCGTCGGTGCGATAGATGGACAGGATGCGGCCCTGCTCGATCTCCAGCGCGTCGAGGAAACGGGAGAGATTGCCGAGCGATAATGTACCGCACACGATTCCGATCGTCTGGCCATTCCGGGATCGGAGCCGGCGTGCCAGCTGAACCGTCCATTCGCTGCCTGACCCCATGCGGCGGGGGATTCCGATATAGAGGCTGTCGTCGGCCGCGGTGGTGAAATGGCGCACCACGGTGGTGTCCACCCCCGGGGCGGCGTCTGCCGCGGCTGGCTGCGAGCGGAAGATGATCTTGCCGTTCGCGTCGATGGCCGTCAGTGCGACCTGAAGCGGTAAGGCGCGTCCGCGCAGCGTGAGCTCGCCGCCAAAGGTGTTTGAGACGAACGCGGCGCGGAACGCGTGCTCTGTTTCGATGTTTTCCTCGGTGGCCATATCCAGCATGCCGCGGATCGCCCGGTCGATACTTTCCCCGGCCCGCGCGGTCTCTTCCGCCAGGGCGGTGCCCAGCTGCGCCTGATCGACCTGGATGTTGTTGAGGGCGTGATCGTGCGTGTACCAAATGGCATGGGCGGCAGCGTACAGGACCAGCACGATCAACAGCGCGCCGGTGAGCGGCAGGGTCATGCGGCCACGGCGGGCCATGACCGCGCTGATGGCCGCGGGCGATGTGTCAGGCATGGGGAGCACCTGTTGCTGCCAACAGACGCGGCGCGGGCACACAGAACCGGCTGCGCATCAACTCCGCCGGCGGGAACGGTGTGTGGTATTCGATCCCGGCCAGGAGAGCAGTCCGCCCAAAGCGAGGATCCCGAGTGAAGCCGGCAGCAACCAGGCCGGCCGCACCAGCACCGGCAAAGCAATATTGGACCAGGCCCAGGCGCCAAACCAGTCCATGACCGTGGCTTTCAGCAGGCCGGGCAATGCCGGGTCCAGCTTCGCCAGAAGCGGGCCAAGCGATACCGGATGCCGCCCCAGCGTTGCCAGAGCCACAGACAAGACGATCATGACGGCCAGGAAAATGGCCAGGGCGCGTTGGGTTCTCACATGAACAGTTTCTCGCTCTTTCGGTCGCTATACAAGCCAGCGACGAAGTCCCCGTAGCCATTATATATTTGGGTGGGGACCATTTCGTTGGAACCGAGAAGACGTTCGCGCGCCTGGCTCCAGCGGGGATGTGGCACGGTGGGGTTCACATTGGCCCAGAAGCCGTATTCGCCGGGGCCGATGCCTTCCCAAAAGGTGGTGGGTTTTTTGTCGGTGAAGGTGATTTTGACGATCGATTTGGCCGATTTGAAACCATATTTCCAGGGCAAAGCGATGCGCAGCGGGCCGCCGTTCTGTGGCGGCACCGGCTTGCCATACATGCCGGTCACCATGAAGGCCATGTCGTTGGCGGCCTCATCCATCGCCAGGCCCTCGGTGTACGGCCAGGGGTAGAAGGGCGCGTTCAGGCCGCGCATGGTCTTGTCCTGGGCGGTTTCGAACATGACGTATTTGGCCGAAGCCAGCGGTTCCACCAGCGCCAGCAGCTGGCTGAGGGCAAAGCCGCTCCAGGGCACGGTCATGGCCCAGGTCTCGACGCAGCGGTGGCGGTAGATGCGCTCTTCCAACTGCACCTGCTTGAGCAGGTCGTCGAGGTCGTAGGTGCGCGGCTGTTTCACCATGCCGTCGATCTTCAGGGCCCAGGGGCGTTGTTTGAAGGCCTGCGCCTCTTTCCACATGTTTTTGCTGTCGTTGAATTCGTAGAAGTTGTTGTAGGTGGTGCTGAATTTCTCGTCTGTCAGTTCGCGTCCGGCGGTGTATTTGGGGTTGGGTCCCGTGGCCTTGGCCGGTGCCAAATCTTCGGCCCGGGCGGTCACGGCGCCGCCGATAGACAGCGCGCCGGCCCCCGCCAGCAAAGCGCGGCGGTTCAGCATGAGGGCTTCCGGGGTGACCCGGCTTTCGGGGATTTCCCAACCGCGGCGGCGGACGATCAACATGGCATGCACTCCTCGATTTTTAGCAGGGCCACGACGCCGGCCCCTTCCTGCATTGTGTGACGCTTCAGGATGAGGAACATTACACCGGTTCTCAGTCCAGGATGACAAAAATGCATCTCGCCCGCTTCCCGCGCGTCCGTTTGTTCCCCACCCCGACCCCGTTGGAGAAGCTGGACAACTTCAGCCGCGCGCTCGGAGGCCCGGAAATCTGGATCAAGCGCGACGACTGCACCGTCGTCGCCACCGGCGGCAACAAGGTCCGCAAGCTGGAATGGCTGATCGGGGAGGCGCGCGCGTTGGGCGCCACCCATATCGTCACCCAGGGCGCGGTGCAGTCCAACCACGTCCGCCAGACCGCCGCCGTCGCCCGCCGCTTCGGCATGACCTGCACCGCGCTGCTGGAGCACCGGATTGAGACCAATGACCGGGACTACCTGAACTCCGGCAACGTGCTGCTGGACAAGCTGTTTGGCTGCCTGATCGAGTACCGCCCGGGCGGCGTGGATATGAACGCCGAGGCGGAGAAGAAGGGCGAGGAACTGCGGGCCCAGGGCGTTAACGCCTATGTCATCCCCGGCGGCGGGTCCAACCGTGTCGGCGCGCTGGGCTATGTGTCCTGCGCGCAGGAGCTGATGCAGCAGGCCGATGAGATGGACCTCAAGATCGACCTTATTGTGACGGCGACGGGTTCCGCCGGCACGCATGCTGGGCTGGTCGTCGGGCTGCACGGTGTGAATGCCCAGGTCCCGGTGCTGGGCATCGGCGTGCGGCTGCCGAAGGATCGGCAGGAGGCGAATGTGCACCGCCTGGCGGAAGCCACCGCCGACTACCTCGGCATGACCGGCGGCATCCCGCGCGAGGCCGTCGTCGCCAATTGCGATTATGTCGGCGCCGGCTATGGCATCCCGACCGAGGGCATGGCGAACGCCGTGCAGATGCTGGCGCGGGAGGAGGGGATCCTGCTCGACCCCGTCTATTCCGGCAAAGCCATGGCCGGGATGATCGACCTGATCCGCCGCGGGGAGATCGGGGCCGATAAGCGGGTGGTGTTCCTGCACACCGGCGGCGCCGTCGGCCTGTTCGGCTACACCGGCTATCTGGAAACGGCGATGGAGGCTTAGGCCATGCTTCGCAGCGAACACCGCATTCTGACGACCCATACTGGCAGCCTGCCGCGGCCGCTGGAGCTGACGGGGTTGTACGCCCGCCGCTCGACCGGGGAAGCGGTGGACGCCGCGGCCCTGGACGCCGCCGGCAAGGCCGCCACCCGCCATGTCGTGCGCAAGCAGCGCGAGGCCGGGATCGATATCGGCAATAACGGGGAGCAGCAGCGGGAGGCGTTCTTCCTCTATGTCCGCCATCGCATGAGCGGCTTTGGCGGCGGCTGGCACCGGCGGCCCTTCGCCGACCTGGCGAAATATCCGGGCTTCGCGGCCTGGGGGGATGTGCTGGCCTCCGGCCGGCCGTCCGTCAGCAACCGCGATGGGGTGCCGGAGGCGGTGTCGGCCGTGGAGTATCTCGACCCCGCGCTGGTGAAGGCGGAGTGCGACGAGTTCGCCTTGGCCATGGGCGAGGTTGGCGGGTTCGCGGAACCGTTCATGACCGCGCCCTCCCCCGGGATTATCGCGGCGGCGATGCGCAATGCCTGGTACGACACCGAAGACGCCTATCTGGCCGCGTTGGGGCGGGCGCTGCGGGTGGAATATGAGGCGATCGTTGCGGCAGGCTTCCTGCTACAAATCGACGCCCCCGATTTGGCGCTGGAGCGGCATGTGTCCTACCAGGATCGTCCCCTGGCCGACTTCATCGGCTTCGCCGAGCGGGTGGTGGGGACGATCAACGACGCGCTGGTGAACATCCCCCGGGACCGGGTGCGCATTCATGCCTGCTGGGGCAATTACGAGGCGCCGCATGATTGCGATGTCGCGATGCATGAGATCCTGCCGGCGATCTCCCAGGCTAAGGTCGGCGGCTGGGTGCTGCCGATCGCCAATCCTCGGCATCAGCATGAGTATCGGTGTTTGAAGGACCTCCCGCTGGATGATGGGCAGGTGGTGGTGGCGGGGGTGATCGATCCCCTGACCAACTTCGTCGAGCATCCGGAGACGGTGGCCGATCGGCTGGAGCGGGTGGCGTCTGTTCTGGGCGACCCCACACGGGTGATCGCGGGGACGGATTGCGGGTTTGATACCTCGGCTGGACGGGGGCGGGTTCAGGAGGATGTGGTTTGGGCGAAGCTGGCGGCGATGGTGGAGGGGGCTCGGATTGCCTCTGGGCGGTTGGGGATGGGGTGAGGGGGGCGCCCCCTTTCACGTCGCATGGGGTGTTTCCCTTCCGCCCCCGGCCCCGTCATGGCCTGGCTTGTCCGGGCTGTCGCCCGGGGCACCCTGTTGCGCCGGGCCATGACGTGGGGGAGGCGGCTTCTCACGGCGTATGGGGTGTTCTCCTCCCGCCCCCTCCCCGTCATGGCCCGGCTTGTCCGGACCAACCCCGCCCGCACCCTGCCGCGATAGGTGGCCCGGACAAGCCGTGGCCATGACGTTGTAGAGCAGAACGCGCGAAAATCGTTTCCGCGGTCTGTGAACGCGGTAGGGGCAACGCGGGCCATGACGGGGAGGGAGGCGGCTTCTCACGGCGTATGGGCTTTTGCCGGGTGCTTGGGGGGCGTCTGAGCGACGGCTGTGGCGATCCTCACGGTGCATGAGGTGTTGCTGGGCTTTTGCGGGCGGATGGCGTTGCGCGTGGCCTGGGTCGGCTGGTGAAGCTGGGCCGAGGTGGCCGGTGACCGCCGTTCTTCACGGCGCATGAGGTCTTGCCGTTGGTTCCGGGTTGCCCCCGTCCAAAGCGTTGGGGGTTCGTGCGGTGTCGCGGGTTGGTCGCGCGCATCCGTCATGCCGACGGCGGTCGGCAGCCGCGCCTTCGCGGTGCCCGACGCCGGAACGGCGTCGATGCTGGCGTTTGTCAGCAGGGCGAGGGAACCCGGCACCGGCGGGGCGATGTTGCCGGCGCTGCGTATGCGCCTGGGCACGGGCTCGGTGGTCCGAAGCGGTTCGTCTCACGGTGCAGGGGTTTTACCAGCGCGGTGTTTGGCCGGGGCGCGGCCGGCCGATACTTCGGCTGGGGGACGGTGCGCAGGGGATGGTAGGGCTGGGGCATGGTGCGTTCGTACCCAGGTGCCAGCTTCGCGCCAAGCGGAAACGGCCGGCCGACAGGGTTCAGAAGCCGATGAACCGCGTGTCCCGCGCCCGCGTGATGTCATCCCGCCGATGGGGGAGCGAGGCGATGGGATGGCGGCCAGTTCCCGGGTCATCAGGACGAATGACCGGTCACCGACCTCGACGACCGGGTTCAGGTGCTGGATGGCTGGCGTGGTTTCCCGGGGCAGCGAGGGGTTGACGACAGGGGTTGCGATGCCGCCTAGCAACGGGGGATGGACGTCGACGGCGCGTGTGCCGTCTTCCCCGATTTCCGCGTAGGCGTCGGATTGCGCCATCAGAAACGGCGATAGGCGGACAGTATTGGGCCGTTGGCCTCGATCCGGTCGTTGTAGGCTTGAATGGCGTCCTGGTTTTCCTCCAGCCAGCGGGAGCGGCGGATCGTGGCGGCCGCTGCCAGCAGCCCGGCCTCAGAGACCTTGGCGATGTTGATATCGAGGCGCTTTGCCTCCGCTACCAGGTCGGAGGGGAGGGTGACGTTGGTTGGGCGGCGTGGGGCGTTTGATGGGGGTTGGGTGCGTGCCTGGGTCATGCGGGCTGCCTTGGAGTCTATGCGCATAGGATATACGCACTGGCTGGGCGTGTGTTCGATCCTCCTTGGGTGTCAGTCGAACTTTGCGGTTGCCATGACATTTCGATCAAGTGCTATCCCGCCTTCTGGCGTCATTTTACACGGCCTTTTAGGCCGCCTGGACCGATTTGGTGGCGCGCTTTGCCTTGCGGCCCGCCATCGGGG
>CAIUPC010000137.1 GCA_903900905.1 uncultured Acetobacteraceae bacterium | reverse complement strand
GGGACGGGCCTGAGCTTCATCCTGCTGCGGGTCAAAGAGGGCCCGCCGAACCGGATCAAACGCAATCTGGTCCCGCATGTGGAGCGTGACCGCTTCCGGGCGGCGCTGCTGGGGTAATATCCGCGGTCTCCTCCGTCAGGTGATCGCGTCGGGATGACGTGCGGCCCGCCATCGGCACTGGTGGCGGGTGCGGCGCGGACAGCAGGATGCGTGAGGGCGGAGAACCGGGCCGGCCTGGGCAAAAGATGGCCTCATAATCGTCTCAAAGTATTATTTTTGGATATTGTGTATCATATAAGAGTTCAAAGACATTAAATTACGTCAGACGCCTCAACCACTGACGTGCGGGTCCCGGCACGACCGTCATGGCGACGGAGGTCGGCATCCACGACTTTGCAGCGGCAGACAGGAGAAAGGCGTGGGTGCCGACCAACGTCGGCATGACGGGTAACGATGGCCGGTACGTCATTCATTTTACGGGTTGGTGTCATACCACTATGACGGATCGCTGGGGCCTGTATTTCTCGCATACGTGGGGATCTGGGGATCGTTCCTCGTTTGTTCAATGGCCGTGAAACCGGTTTTTGAGCCGTCCCGCCGCGCTACCGCGGCAATTGCTGCTCCACCAGCGTCGCCCACCAGGACGCACCAACCGGCAGGATCTCATCATTGAAGTCGTAGCCGGGGTTGTGCAGCAGCTTCTCCGCCGGACCGCGCCCGCCGCCCAGCATCAGATAGCTGCCCCGCTTGGCGTTCAGCATGAACGCGAAATCCTCCCCGCCCATGGTGGGTGCGCCCATGTGGCGGATCCGGGCCTCGCCCGCGGTCGCCGTGGCGGCCTTTACCGCGAGGGTGGTGGCTTCCTCGTCATTGATGGTGGCGGGGGCGTGGCGGCTGAATTTGACCTCCGCCTGGGCGCCGAAACTCGCCGCGATGCCAGTCGCGAGGCGCCGAATACCCGCTTCGATCACGTCACCCACTTCCGGCAGGAACCAGCGGGCCGTGCCTTTCATGAAGACCCGCTCGGGAATGATGTTCGGCGCATCGCCGGCGATGATATGCCCGACCGAGACCACCCCGCCCTGAATGGGTTCAACGTTGCGGGAGACGATGGTCTGCAGGGCGTTGATGATCTGCGCCGACACGACAATCGGATCGACGCCCATATGCGGGAAGGCGCCGTGGCTGCCGGTGCCGGTAACCGTGATCTCGAACCAGCCAACCGCCGCCATGACCGGGCCGGCGCGCCAGAGGAAGGTGCCGGCGGGCGCCTGCGGCCAGTTATGCAGGCCGTAGACCTTCTCCATCGGGCAGCGGGTGAACAGCCCGTCTTGCACCATCTTATCGGCGCCGGCTTCGAACTCCTCCGCCGGTTGGAAGATCAGATAGACGGTGCCGTCGAAATTGCGGGTCTCGGCCAGGTATTTGGCCGCGCCCAGCAGCATCGCCGTGTGCCCGTCATGCCCGCAGGCATGCATCACGCCCGGAGTCTGACTGGCATAAGGCAGGCCGGTTTCCTCCACGATGCCCAGCGCATCCATGTCCGCGCGCAGGCCAATCGCGCGATCGGAGGTGCCATTGCGGATCACCCCGACAACGCCATGCACCGCCATGCCGGTGATGATTTCATCGACCCCGAAGGCGCGCAACCGCTCCTGCACGACCGCGGAGGTCCGGGCCTCATGCATCGACAATTCCGGATGGGCATGGAGATCCCGCCGCCACTCCGTCATGTCAGCATGAAACTCAGCGATACGATTAATGATCGGCATGTCAGCTCATCCCCGTTTTCCGGGATGCTGGGCGTTCCCGAAGGTCCGCGCAAGGCCGTCGGAGAGCGGGATTGGGTCGAAGCCCAGCCGCGCCCGGGCGGGGGCGATGTCGAAGGCTTTATCCTCCAACAGCCGGCGGATTTCGGCGCGGCGGACCCGGGGCAGGAAGGGCAGAGCGGCGGTAACCGCCGCGAGTGCGAGCAACGGGCCCGCTGGCAGGGCCACGATGCGCGGTGGCGGCAGGCCTGCCGCCGCGGCAACGGCGCGGACGAAATCGGCGTAGGACACCGGCTCCGGCCCCGCGATCACGAGGCTTTCCGGCCCCGCCCAGTCGCGATCCAGGGCCGCGAGCAAGGCGGCGGTCACGTCGCCCTGATACACCGGCTGCACCAGTGCAGCGCCACCGAACGGCAAGGGCACGAACGGCAGCCGCCGCAGCACCTGCGCCAGGCGCTGCACGTTATCCTCCCCCGCCGCGCCGTAGATCATGGTTGGGTGCAGCATCACGCCCGGGCGGCCGGAGGCGCGGAACGCCGCCTCCCCGGCCAGCACGCCATTGCCGTGATCATCCGGCCAGCGGGTGAATATGCGGGTGCTGCCGAGGAAGAACAGCCGCGCGGCGGGCGGGGCGGCGGCGATGATGGCTGGCGCGTGCCGCGCATGGGCGCAGGAGACGATGTCGGACGCATCCGCCAGGGCGGCGCGCAACGCGGCAGGGTCGAGCAGATCAGCTTGCCGGGGCGCTGCGATCAGGCCGGTTGCCGCGAGTTTCGCGGGGTCACGCACCACCGGCACGACCCGGCTGCCTCTGGCCACCAAAGCCGCGCTGAGGGCACGGCCGGACCGTCCGGAGGCGCCGATGATATGAACCCAATCCCGCATTCCGATTCGTGGCCCACATTCTTGCGCGAACTGCAAGAAGTGTATCGTCATGGCTGCCGCGTTTGCGTATGGTCCGCGCCATCCTAAAGGGAATCGTCCATGAAAATCACCCGCCGATCTGTTCTCGCCTCTGCCACGTCTGCTGGCATTATCGCCCCAACCTTCCGGGCCCGCGCCCAGGCCAAGCCCGTCATCAAGATCGGCGTCATCAACGACCAGTCCGGGCCGTATAAAGATCTGAACGGCCCGACCTCGGCGGTCTGCACCAAACAGGCGGTGATGGAGTTCAATGCCCAGGGCTTCGACGTCGAAGTCCTCGTGGCCGACAACCAGAACAAACCGGACGTCGCGATCGCGATCGGGCGCAAATGGATCGACAATGAAGGCGTCGATATCATCATGGACTGCGCCGCCTCCTCCGCCGCGCTGGCGATGGCCGCTCTGTGCCGGGAGAAGGATAAAGTCTGCCTGCCGACGAGCACCGCGACCTCCGACCTGACCGGCAAGGCTTGCTCGCCCAACACCATCCATTGGGTGTTCGACACTTATATGGAAGCCAAATCGACCGGCGGCGCCATGGTCAAAGCCGGCGGCGATTCCTGGTACATGCTGTATCCCAACTATGCCTTCGGGGAAGCGCTACAGCGCGACGCCTCGCGTTTCGTCATCGCCGCCGGTGGTAAGGTGCTGGGGTCAGAAACCTATGCATTCCCGGAAACGACGGATTTCTCGGTTCAGCTGGTCAAGGCGCAGGCATCCGGCGCCAAAGTGCTGGGCTTCTGCGGCGCGGGCGCCGATCTGGTGAACGTCGTGAAACAGGCCGCCGAATTCGGCCTGACCAAGAAAATGAGCGTCGCCGCCATGGTCGCCTATACCCAGGACGTGCGCTCCATCGGCCTCGACGGTGCGCAGGGCATGCGCCTGTCGGAGTCGTATTACTGGGACCTGAACGACCGCACGCGGTCCTTCCAGAACCGGATCAAGGACAAGGTGAAGCTCTGGCCCAGCATGGCGCAGGCCGGCAACTACTCCGCCACCATGCACTATCTGAAGACGGTGCAGGCGATGGGCCCGGCGGCGGCGAAGGTCAGCGGCGCGGCGACGGTTGCGCGCATGAAGGCCATGCCGACGGACGATGATTGCTTCGGCGCCGGCCGCATCCGCGAAGATGGCCGGAAAATCCACCCGGTCTATTTGTTCGAGGTCAAGAAGCCGTCCGAGAGCAAGCACGAGTGGGACGTCTACAAGCTGCTCGCCACCACCCCGGCGGAAGAGGCGTTTCGCCCGCTTTCCGAAGGCGCTTGCTCCTTCATCAAGGTCTGAGCCCATGAGCCGCCTGTTCGGGAACATGCGCCAGGTCGGCATCGTCGTGCGCGATATCGAAGCGGCGATGCGTCATTGGGTCGAGGTGTGCGGTGTGGGACCCTGGTTCTACACCGACCGCCTCGCGGTGACCGGCTTCACCTATGGCGGCACGCGCTACGACGACATCCACCTGTCGATCGCGCTGGCCAATTCCGGCGACGTGCAGCTGGAATTGATCCAGCAGCGCTGCGACACGCCCAGCATGTACCGCGACTTCCTCGCCGCGGGCCATGAGGGGATGCAGCACTGGTCGAGCTGGCCGGAAGACTACGACGCCGTCTTCCAACGCGCTTTGGCCAACGGCTACACCGTCGGCCAGGCCGGTGACAGCCCGCGCGGACCGTTCGTGTATTTCCACCAGGAAGGCCATCCCGGCACGGTCATCGAGATGGCGCATGCCACACCCGAGCGGATGCGCATCTTCGCCGCCGTCCGGGAAGCCGCCGCCAACTGGGATGGCACCGACCCGATCCGGCGGCAGTGGCCAACCGCCTGAAGGGACCACCGCATGCGCGCCGCCGTATTCCATGGCGAGGGCCAACCCCTTGTCATCGAGGATCGCCAGACTCCCGTCGCCCAGCCGGGCGATATCGTGCTGAAGGTCGCCTATTGCGGCATCTGCGGCTCCGACCTGCACGCGACCGAGCCCAGCCCGACGCCGTTGGAGCCCGGCACCATACTCGGCCATGAGTACGCGGGCGTAGTCACACAGTCCACCTCCCCCGATTTCGCACCGGGCGACCGGGTCATCGGGCTGCCGCTGCGCGAATGCGACGACTGCCGCCCCTCCGGCACCGGCTGCCGCGATCGGCTGGGGATCCATTGCCCGCGCAACCGGATCATCGGCCTCTCGGCCTCGGTCCCCGGCGGCTATGCGGAGTATCTGGCGATGCCAGCGCATCATGCGATCAAGGTGCCGGACGGGCTCGACCTGAAACTGGCGGCGCTGACGGAGCCGCTGGCGGTGGGCGCGCATGCGGTGCGGATGGCTGGCTCGCTGCTGGGCGCACGGGTGCTGATCCTGGGCGCGGGACCGATCGGGCTGGCGGTGACGCTGTTCGCCCGGGCGGCGGGGGCGCGGCAGGTGGTGGTCAGCGAACCCGGCGAGAGCCGCAGGGCCCTGGCGGCGCAACTGGGCGCCACGGTCGTGGCATCGACAGACGGCCTGCCCGGCCCGGCGCCGGACTTAATCTTTGAATGCGTGGGCGTGCCGGGCCTGCTACGCCTGTGCACCGAGCTGGCGCCCCTGCATGGCCGCATCATCGTTGTCGGCGTGTGCCGGGTGGACGATGTGGTGCGGCCCCGGGTGGCGATCCGCAAGGAACTGAACATTCAGTTCGTGCTGGGCTACACGCGGGCGGAATTCGCCCTGGTGCTGGACATGCTGGCCAACGGGCAGATCGACGCGGCACCCTTGATCTCCGCCGTGATTGGCCTGGACGACGTGCCCGCGATGTTTGAGGCGCTGCGGCGGCCGGGGGCACATGCGAAGGTGCTGATCGATCCCGGGCTGGCGGCGGGTTAGGGCGTTGGGGGGCTCACCCTGGTTTTTTTGTGGGAGGGGCCGTCCGCGCGAATCGACCGGCCCTCAGCGCCGCAACTCCATCTGGATCGGCCCCTCCCGCCGGCCATGGGTGAACTG
>CAIUPC010000136.1 GCA_903900905.1 uncultured Acetobacteraceae bacterium | reverse complement strand
GGGGTTCGGACGCGATTGATCCACCAACGCGGAAGCCCACACGATAATAAAATCCGAGTTCAGGGTTGACCGATAACACGGGAGATGACGACGAAGAGAGGCCGTCGTCGGCTCTACTAGCGCCCATGGGGCATTACCTGGCGTTGGGCCGAATCGCCTGAATCTGAGCCGGGAACTGGATTCGCTCCCGCAGGAATTCGGCCAGCGCGGCCTCAACCTGCGGGCGCGCGGCCCGAGGCACCTTCGTCCAGTCAATCACCGGGCTGACGGTCACGATCACGGGCACAGGGCCGCCGCCGGCAATACTGGTCCAGGCCATATGCGCGCGCCCTTTCAGACCCAACCGGGCGGGCTCGCCACCGATCCAGACACCGATGGCCATAACGAACGGCTGCTCGGTTCCCGTGATCACGCGCCAATCATGCGCCGTGTCATCGAGCCAGCGTTCGTCGATTTCCTCGATGTCCGGCGGGTGGATCAGGCGGCGGCGTTCCGCCAGAACCGGGCCGGCCGTACTGCGGGGTGAGAACGCAGCCACATGAATATCGAAACTGAGATAATCGCATGTGACCCGTTGATCGGCCGAGCGCCCGCCGCGTGATGCCCGTAACCGGACCGGTGGCGTCCCTGGTTCGCTGCGGCAGGGTGATTCCACCGTGAAAGCGGCCGGGCGGGGGGCCGAGTCTTCAGCCGATTGGTTCATGAAGGTTGCCGCGGCCGGGCCGATCAAAGCGATGAGCAGGAGTGGGGCGCCGGCCCAGACAACGGCCATGCGTGGCAGCGGACCCGACACCGGTGCGGCGGCCGCGCGCGCGGGTTCCGGCAAATGATCCTCGCGAAAGGGCAGGCCACACAGCAGCAGCAACAGAATCACAAAGGAAAAGAAGATCCAGCCATAGATGATGTGGTCGGCCGCGGCGGCCTCGGCGCTGCCGAGAATGTGCCCCAGCGATACGATGCCGAGGGCGCGAAAGCCGTTCGCAACGATCGGCACGACGACCGAGATGACCATGAACACCACCCTGCGGACCGGGCTACGATACATCAGCAGCGCGTATAATCCGCCAAATGCGATGGCCGCGATCAGGAAGCGCAACCCGGCGCAGGCCTGCGCGATGAAGAAAGTGCCCTCCGGTATTTCGATAACATAACCATCGATATACGCTTTGATGCCGACGATATCGAGGCCATGTCGAACGAAAACGGTGGTGATGTCCTGCAATACCGGGGTCAGGAACTCCCCGAACGGCACCGCGAAGAACAAATACATGAGTGGCCCGGAAACCGCCCACCAAAGCCGCCATCCCAGCACACCCAGAAACAGTACCTGCAGGAAGCCCACGGCGACCAGCTGGCGGCCTTCCATGATACCCATCCGCTCCACCGCGATCCACAGGATTGCCAGGGGCAGTCCCGCAAGCGCGGCGGCCGGCAGGGGTTGTGCCGTGTAACCCCGCAGCCCGGCCCGGCGGTCCCAAATCAGATAGGCGACGATCGGTATAACGAGGAAGCAATGGTTATAGGCGGTCGAGTCGATCCAGGTGTAAACCGCCGTCGTGGCTTCGTTGTGAAAGAGCACACCAAGCAGGCAGAGGCCCAGGATCAGCGCCGGACCGGTTCCCCGCAAGGCCGCCCAACCGTCCTTTAACCCGGGCATGTAGGACGTCTGCTGCTTCTGATCCGTCATGCCGAAGCCTCCGCCGGGCGCAAGAATTTGTCGAACTGGCTGAGCCGGACCGACCAGTCATAGCTTCCAATGGCGCGCGCGCGTGCCGCCTTGCCGATTGTGAGCGCCTCCGGACCCGTCGCCAGGCCCACGCAGGCGGAGGCAAACGCCGCCACGGTGTCCGCCACTATGACCTCCGTGCCGGGTTGGGCGTCGATCCCCTCCAACGCGCCGGATGTTACAACGACCGGCTTCGCCATGGCCATCGCCTCCAGTACCTTGTTCTGGATGCCACGCGCAATCCGTAGTGGCGCGACAGAGGCTGTGGCATGGGCGACATAGGGGCGTACATCAGTCACACGCCCGGTCACATGGACGCCGTCGATGGTGGCCAGCCGCCGGACCTCGTCCGTCGGACTATGCCCGACGATGTGAAACTGAGCCGCCGGCAAATCGGCGCGGATCAAGGGGAAAATCCGGGTCGCGAACCACACCACCGCATCGGCATTGGGCGGGTAATCCATCGTCCCGGTGAAAACGAAATTCGGGCGCGTGGTGTCATACAGGGGCGGATAGTCCCCGCTGGGGTCGAAATAATCAATGTCGACGCCATTGCTGACGCTCAGCACCCGTTCCGCCGAGCCTGGCAGCAGTTGGCGGAAAAGATCGGCTTCGGCGTCGGAGACGAAACTGGCGACGTCGCATTCCCGCGCGATGCGGTGTTCCAGCGCCGTGATCTTGCGCCACTCCCGGCGGTAGATCCATTTCATAAGCCCGCGTGCGCCGTCCGCGTAGGCCCGCCATTTTTCGGAATCGATGTCAACGAGATCGACCACGCGCCGCCCGGTGAAGGGCGTATCGAGGATATAAGGCACCATGTTGGAAGAATAGACAAAGATAACAGCCGGTTTCACCTCGCGTAATACCGTCTGGACCCAGGCGTTGAGTGCGCGGTCCTGGAAATAGGTGACACTCAGAGCCTCCCCGGTCAGCAGCCCCCGCAGGCAGGTCACTTTGGCGACCTTGGGCGTGATCACCGCCACATGCATATCGGCGCACAGCGCCCGCATCGTGGCGACATAGTCCATGTCGGCCACATTATCCATCAGGCACCCAAGATGGATGTCATACCACTGGGCCAGATAGCGGAAAATCCGGAGCGCCCTGATCTTTTCCCCTTTGGTCGGGGGGTAAGGCAGGCGCTGGCTCAGGAACAGAAGGGCGGGTTTCATCCCAGCCCACGCACAATCGGCGGCCCCAGCAGATTGGCAATCGGCAGGGGGAGCCGCTTCCAGGCGGCGATGAACAGCGCGTATTTCGGGTTCAATGGATTATGGTCGGGTATGGATGCGCCCGGTGCCAGGGCATAGCGGTAGTGCAGATTGGCCGCCTCGAAGCCCCAGTTGTGTTTGAACGAATAAGCGCCGGTACCAATTTTGCTGCGCCCAAAATCAAACAGCCGATGACCACGGTCCGCGGCGCGGCGCATCACCTCCCAATACATGAAATCATTGCCGGCGACCGGCCGCGCGCCCATGGTTCCGCCGCCATAATAGGGCAGGACCTCGTCACGAAAATAAAAATTCATCACTGATGCGACGGCTGTGCCGTCATGCATAATTGTAACGATATCCGCGCAATCGGCGAAGGTGCGCATCAGAATTTTGAAGAACCTGTGTGAAAATACGGGGGTTCCAAGGTTACGCACACTTTCCGCGTAAATGCCGTACAACCGGGCTGGATCCTGTTCGACCACGGACGTCAGGCCGTTCTGAATGCCCTTTCGTACCATGGCCCGCTGCTTGCGGGGGATGGCCTTCATGTTCTGTTCGTGATCCGCCGTGATGGGCTTGCGGAATGTCACATAAAGCTCCGGGCGTCCTTGCCACTGACTGTCAACCGCGTCGCGGTGCCGGAATTCCACGACACCCGCGCCGGTCTCTGGCAGCAGCGCCGCCGCATGCGCCGCCAAGGCCGCCGCTACGTCCGCATCGACCGCCAACGGGCCGCCGTACACGCAAAACGGGGTTGAGGTCAGAACATTGCCGAATAATAGCGTTTTGACCTGCACCAGAGGGAGGATACCAACGATCGCGCCATCCTGTTCAGCGATCGTGTAAAAAGTCCTGAAACCAAATGCCTCATGGATGACTGTCTCCCACCCGGTGAGATGGAAAAACGTCGCATCAGGCCGTGACATCACAAACGCATCCCAGGCCTGGGCGCTGGCATCGTCCAGGCTGCGCATTTTCAGGGTCATGGTGCAGTTTCCGTCCGTATCAGGCCACGGGACCCGGGGCCAGGATCGCCGCGTAGATGTCATCCATGCGGCCCCAGGCAAAATCGCGTAACAGACGATCCAGCGCGGACGGCATTTGCGAGAGGTTCGTATAGTGCCGCAACCGGGATTTCCACCCGCATGCGGGGATTCTGGGCTGCTCCGGATCCACCTCCCAGGGATGAAAGTAGAAAATTCCTGGGCGCCCCTCGGCCCGGTTGACCTTTTTAAGGCCTTGATAATAAAAAATCTTTGGTAGAAACCGGAAATATCCGCCACCCGAACAGGGCCAGTTCCGGCCAAACGCCCGGACGGTTGTCATCGGAATTTCCCAGAGGCCGCTACCCCCCGGCTGGAACGGCACCCGCGATGCATCCGGCATGCCATAAAGGTCGTGCTGAATGGGATTGATCGATGAACTATAGGCGTATCCGGCGGCCTCAAGCTCCTGAAACGCCCATAGGTTTCGCGCGTTGATGGAGAATGTGGCCGCCCGGTAGCCCTTCACCGCGACGCCACCGAGATCCTCAAGGGTTTCGCGGGTGCGGAGGATATCAGCGCGAAACTGTTGCGGCGTTTGCGTGTCGGCCCTTGTGTGCTCCCAACCGTGGCTGGCCAGCTCATGGCCCTCCGCCACGATGCGCCGCACCAGACCAGGGTGGCGCTGCGCGACCCAGCCGAGCGTGAAGAAGGTCGCGGTTACGCCGGCGGCGGCGAACTGATCCAGGATGCGGTTTGTACTGGCTTCGACCCGCGGTTCAATCTGCTCCCAATCGGCCCGGTCGATGCAATGGGCGAAAGCCTGCACCTGAAAATAGTCTTCAACGTCGACCGTCATCGCGTTCCGCATGGTGGCGTGATCGCTCATCGCTTCCCCTCGTGCAGCGCTTCTACCAGGTCGAGCAGGTGCTTCGCGAGACGATCCTGACGCGATGAGCGGCGCTCCAGCGCTTCCACCCGCGCGGCCAGAAGTTCATGTTCGGTGATCGACACATCCTTCGTCGAGGCGGCGGGTCTTGGCGCGGCCACCCCGCCATCGCCGAGGTCCGTCTGAAGCTCATCGGCGGTCGCTTCGACCATCTGCTTCGTGATCCGATGGGCTTCTTCCAGGGCGCCATAGAGCAGAACCCGCGAACACAATGTGTTGATCCGCCGCGGGATACCGCCGGTATGGTGAAATATCGCCGAGAAAGTGTCTTCGTCCCAGATCGGGTCCGCGCTCCATCCGACGAGTTTCAGGCGATGCTGGATATAGCCCTTGGTTTCCGGCTCGGTCAGTGGGCCGAGATGATAGGATGCCAGCACGCGCTGGCGCAGCTGCTCCATATCCCGATGCGCCAGGATGGCCCGAAATTGTGGCTGTCCCAGCAGGATGGTCTGCACCGAGGCATGCCCGTCGGTCGTGATATTCGACAGCATGCGCAGTTCTTCGAGCGCTGCCAGAGACAGGTTCTGGACCTCATCGACGAGGAGCAACATTCGCCTGCCCGCGTCGCGATGTTCCCGCACGAGCCGTTCAAACCGCAGCAGGAGCGTGGATTTATCGGCACCCTGCGTTGCCTCCAGGCCGAACCCGGCCATGGTCAGGCGCAGAAGATCGTCACCGGAGACCTGGGTCGTCACGACCCGCGCCATCACGTAGGTGTCGCGATCCAGCTGGGACCAAAGCCGCTCGACCAGGGTTGTTTTTCCGGCCCCCACTTCGCCGGTGATGACGATGAAGCCTTCCTCCTGCGCCAGACCATAGACGAGGTGGGATATCGCCCGGCTATGCCCGCTGGAGTCGAAAAAGAACCGCCTGTCCGGGGTGAGCAGAAAGGGCAGGCCTGAAAAATGGTAGAATTCTTCGTACACGATTGCCTATCAGAACGTTTTAGTGATTCCGAGAACCAACAGATTCTCATAAAAGCTATATACCTGCACTGACGATTTTCTATTGTAAAACGAATATCGCAGGCTGGCCGAGAGCGATGGCGTGATAGTATGAAGAACCCCGGTGTTCAGCGCGTAGCTGTTGCCAGAGCCGCCGATCCCCCCGGACTGAAGGCTGTAGGAGATGGAGGAGGTCCATCGCAGGTCATCCCGCAATTCATGTGTCCATGACAGCGATGCCGATTTCGTTGTCGTGCCGGTCTGCCCCGCGGTCGCGCCGCCAACTGTCGTTTGCTCCGTCACATTGACTGACAATCCGATCTGATCCCGGCTGCGGGTCGTCGTTGCACCCGCCGACAGAGTCTTGAACCGGAACACACCGGGCTGGAGGCCAAGCGCATTGACGGAGCCAAAGGGCGAACCCCCGGCATTGCCGTTAACAAAACCGCCGGTATTGCCCACCACGCCCAGGTTAAGCTGCCGCTGCAGGTTTTGCAGCTGTGTACCAATGGTTTCGTGATAAGCCCCGTTAAATTCCGTAAACGCGGAGGCGCGGTAATGGCCGTCGAATCCGAACGAGTCAGTGCCATTCTGACGCCCGTAGGTCATATTCAGCGAGCTGTCGGGGTTAGGGGTCCATGTTATGCCCCCGGACCATGTCATGCCGGAGATATCGGTTTGATTCAGGGTTCCATATTTGATGTTCTCATACCCAAGCGAAATCTGCACGGACAGGTTATGAGAAATAGCATAGCTAACTTCGTTACCGAACCGGCTTTGGCTGGAATCCGTCGAATAATTAGCGACGGTCGGGACGCCCGCGAATCCCTGAAGGTTACCAAAGGTTGAATGCGACTGGCTCAGTGAGAAACTAACCGTGTCCTGAATAAAATTAAGGATGTCGCCGGTTTTGAACTGACCCGCCTGTTCCTGCGATATCAGGCTCTGACCACCGGAGCCGGTGGGAACAGGCACAAAGCGCACCCCGTTTATGTTCGTGGACTGCGACATATTTAACGAATAAGACAGCCGCCCCGTGCCATAGTCACCGAACTGATGCGACAGGTAAGGCGTGAATCCGATACTGTTGGTTTGGATGGAACCAATCCGGTTCGCGGTTGTACCCCCGCCGCCGGCGGTGATTCCGCCGGTGTCAGACGCGCCAATAG
>CAIUPC010000135.1 GCA_903900905.1 uncultured Acetobacteraceae bacterium | reverse complement strand
CGCCGCAGCCGTTCGAAATAGGGGTAGTAGGTGTCAGTGACGAAGAGATTCGGGTCACTGACGTCGATCTGATCGAGCGGTATGGACCAGGCATGGCTGGCCGGGTCGAAATTCACCGGTGCGTTCATGACGAAACCCTCCGTGATATCAGTGTTGGCCTTCCGGCATACGAACCACCAGCCCGTCCAGTTCCGCGGTCACGGTGATCTGGCAGGACAGGCGGGAGTCCGCCTGTGTGACGGCGGCGAAGCTCAGCATGCTGGCTTCCTGCGAGCCGGGTTCCGGCAGACCGGTTTTGGCGAGCCACTCGGGCTCCACATAGACGTGGCAGGTGGCGCAGGCGCATTCGCCGCCGCAATCGGCGTCGATGCCGGGGACATTGTTGTCCACCGCGGCCTGCATGACGGTTTTGCCCACGGCGATTTCGACCGTGTGGGCCTTACCGGTGTGTTCGATGAAGGTAATCTTTGCCATGTCCGTTTCCCTGTCCGACGCCGCGATTAAGCCGCAAGCTCTTGCATTGTGACCGCCATATCACGGATTTTCTCCGCCGACAGCCGTTTTCCGCGGGCGATGATGCGCCGCCCGCCCATGAATTCGGTGGAGGCATTCACCGCCTCGACCGCCCGCACCAGACCATCTTCCGCGAGGTGGAACAACGCGAACCGGCCGGCGGCGATGTCGCCGCGCACCACGATCTGGGTCGCGTCGAAGGGGATGCCAGCGATTTGCAGGCGCAGATCGTATTGGTCTGACCAGAACCACGGCACTTCCGGCGCCGGCGCCGGGCGCCCGCAAATCGCGGAAGCGGCCTGCTTGGCCTGCTCCAACGCGTTCGGCACACTTTCGAGGCGCATGGTCCGATCGTACAGCGGCAGCGGCCGCTTCGTGCAATCACCGATGGCGAAGATGGCGGGATCGTTGGTGCGGGTTTGCAGATCGACAACGATACCACCATCGCAGGCGATGCCGGCTGCCTGCGCGATTTCCTGGTTGGGCATCGCGCCGACACCGACCAGCACCGCATCGGCCGGCACGAGCCGGCCATCGGTCAGGCGCACACCGGTGACCTGACCGTTATCGCCCTCCAGACCAGCGACGCCGGCGGAGACCTCGATCGTGACGCCCTTGCCACGGTGATAGGATTCGAAGAAATCGGACAGCGTCTGGCAGGCCACGCGGGCGAGAACCCGGGTCTCGCGCTCAATGACGGTCGCCGCGGCGCCCAGGCCAATGGCGGAGGCCGCGGCCTCCAACCCGATATAGCCACCGCCGATAACGCCGAGCTGTTTGCCGGGCCCCAGCGCTGATTTCAGCTGATCCGCGTCGGCCGCCGTGCGGAGTTCCAGCACGCCACGCAGGCCGATCCCGGGGAGGTCGAGACGCCGGGCGCGGGCGCCGGTGGCGAGGATCAGGTAGTCGTAGCCGAGCGTTTCACCAGTTCCAAGCGTGACGGATTTCGCTTCCCGGTTGATGGCGGTGACCGTTGTGCTGAGCCGCATGTCGATATTGGCGGTATCGTAGAAGGCAGCCGGGCGTAAGGCGAGGCTTTCAGCGCTGGCCTCACCCGTGAGCCAGGCCTTCGACAGCGGGGGCCTCTGATAGGGGGGAATTGGCTCATCCCCCACCATGACAATCGCACCCTGCCAGCCGAGTTGACGGAGCATGGCGGCGACGGAACCGCCAGCATGGCCAGCCCCGGCTATCACAACGCGTTGCGGTGTATCGCTCACGATCCTGGTTCCCTCTCAGGCCGCCGCCATGGGCGGTACGGCATCATGCCAATCCGTGGCGGTCTGGTATGCCCAGCCGATACGCAGCGCCATCGCCTCGTCGTAACCACGGCATACAATCTGCAACGACAATGGCAAGCCGCCCGCGGTAAACCCATTCGGAACCGCCAGCGCGCAAAGATCGAGGAAATTGACCCAGCGCGTCAGCATGCCCGGCGTGGTGTTCTGGTCGATAGACTCCACCGGAATGGCGGGCGTTACCATGGTCGGGGTTAAAATCGCATCCACATCGCGCGTCGCGGCGGCATAGGCCTGCTTCAGCCGTTCCCGTTCCGCCAAAGCGGCCAGATAGTCACGCGATGAGATTGATGCCCCGGCGCGGACGCGCGGGCGCACATCTTCGTCCAACGGCGATGACGGATCGTCCACGAGTTCGGCCAGCATCGCATAAGCCTCGGCCGACATGATCCGTCCGTTCACCGCGCCGAGATCCGCGAAGCGCGCGGGCAAAGCGAGTTCCACGATCTCCGCCCCCATCGATGCCAGCAAGGCGACTGAGCGGTCGTAGGCGGTCAGGACCTCCGCATCGATGCCCGCGCGTTCGGCCGCCGGGAAATGTCCGAGGCGGAGTCCCTTGACCCCGCGGCGCAGTGTTGGCCAGGGATCGCTGGGAAGATGACCGCGGGTTCTGGGATCGTGGGCATCCTCCCCTTGCAGCAGGCAGAACAGGGTCGCCGCGTCTTCCACGCTGCGGGTGATCGGGCCGGGCGTGTCCAATGTCGGGCTCAGTGGCAGCACGCCATGAACGCTGATGCGGCCGATGGTGGTTTTCAGGCCGGTGATGCCGTTCCAGGCTGCGG
>CAIUPC010000134.1 GCA_903900905.1 uncultured Acetobacteraceae bacterium | reverse complement strand
CGTCGGCTTCAGCGGCATCGTTGTTTGTGCGCCCCCATGCGCCTCGGTTCCGGGCACGCCGTCAGTCTATGGGATGGCACGCGTCCGGGGAACCCGGCCTGAAGATCACTCAACGGAGCGATGGTGGATCCCCGGCCCCCCATATCTGTTCAGCGTCCGGCGCGGCTCATTTTCTTCTGTTCGGTTAGCACTTCCTTAACCCTTTCCTCCGCATACTCCCCTGTCACCAACTGCGACATGCAGGGGTATGTATTGGACCGGAAACGCATTCCATCGCCGGGATTCCTGGACTCCTGCCAGTATTTGGGCTACATCGAAGGAGAACGCCGATGGCGAGCGCCTGACGACGGCTTCCTTTTTACCTGGGACGCGCTGCACGGCGAAGTCGAAGCCTTCGACAAACGGGGGCGCCATATCGGCGTGCTTGACGCGGTGACCGGAAACCCCATCAAGCCCATGCGCAAAGGGAGACGCATTCGTGTCTGACGTCGACGCACCAGCGGCCTCCTTCTTCGTGCTGTATGCGGAGGGAAGGGCAACGCGTGACGATATTGAGGGGTTTATCGCGTCCTGGCATGAGTCCGGCGATGATGAACAGCGGTTGTTGCCCGAATTCCTCGGTCTGACAGCGGAAGAATATGACGTGTGGCTGATGGACCGCCGCACCCTGCCACTGATCCTGACGGCGCGCCGCGACGGCGTTTCGCTGCGTCAGCGGGTGGCCTTATATCTCGCCAGCCTCCAACATGAACCCCGGGCCGTCGATCGGCCGGCGATCCATGCATTGTCCTATTGGGTCAAGGACCATAAGCCGGCCTGAGCGCGCCGGTCCGCCTGGACAGTTTTTCTTTGCTCCGTTAGCACTTCCTTAACTTTTCTTTCCGCATACTCCCCTGTCACTAACTGCGACATGCAGGGGTATGTATTGGACCGGAAACGCATTCCATCGCCGGGATTCCTGGACTCCTGCGAGTATCTGGGCTACCTCTATGGGGAGCGGCGCTGGCGCTCGGAAGATCGGCAACGTCTCTTCACCTGGGATGCTTTGCATGGTGAACTCGAAGGGTTCAACAATCGCGGCACGCATGTCGGTGTGTTCGATGCCGTGACCGGGATCCTCATCAAACCGAAGCGTAATGGGAGGTCTATTCGTGTCTGACGCCGATCTTGCCAGCGCACCGTACTTCGCCCTTTACAGCGGCGGGGAGGTGACGGCGGACGACATCGGGGATCACCTCCACGCCTGGCACAACGCCGGGGACGACGAGCAACGCTCATTGCCTGAATACCTCGGTATGACCGATGAAGAGTATGCGATCTGGGCGATGGATGGCCGCACGCTGCCGCTGCTGCTGCTCACGCGCCAGTCGGGTGGTTCACTCCGAGAGGCGGTCGCCAGCTACCTCGGCGAAATGCTCGAACACCAACGGCGTGTGGATCGGACCGCCATCCACGCGCTGACGCATTGGATCGCCCGCAACCCCCCACCCTAAGCCTTCGGCAACCGCACCAAAAACCGGGCCCCGATCACCTTGCCCGCCGCATCCCGCCGG
>CAIUPC010000133.1 GCA_903900905.1 uncultured Acetobacteraceae bacterium | reverse complement strand
GCACGCCCGCCGCCAGGTCATTCCGTTCGATCCAAAGTAGCTGTAACCGATGACCGGACCTGGAATCGGGGCAGGACATGCCACGACACGACTGTGTCGGCTCGTCATCGAACGTTCTCGTCGCCTCGGGTGCACGCGTTGCCTCCAGGGCGACGATAACTGCATCGGCGAAGTCGTCGAGACGAAACCATTCGGGGGCCTGTCCGTCCGGAAAGCAATCTTTAACCACTCGTCACCATCGTAACCGGCGCCGCCACGACCGTCGGATCGGCATGCATCCGCCCGAGCCACGCCGCGAGGGCCGGACGGCCCTCCGTCAGGTCGCCAAACCCTCGATCTTTGACGAAATCCAGAGCCGCGGTCAGAACCAAATGCGCCATGCCCGGCCGACCCTGCCAGGCAGGGGACAGGACGGCGTGCTCAAACATATCGCACATCCGGTTCGCCCTTGTCTGTTCATGCACCATGATGCCGGGGGAACGTTCGTTCTCCGGCCGGTAGGTTTCCCGGATCCACACCGCCACCCCATCGCAGAAGCTCCGGGCATGCGCCTCCATCCGGGCGCGCGACCAATCAGGGTCGGCCGCATGGAACAGCGGCTGGCCGTCGAGACTGTCGAGATAGGCGCAGATCAACTGGCTGTCCTCCATCGCGGACCCGTCGTCGAGGATCAGGAACGGCACCCGGCCGGAGGGCGCGACGGCATAGTACGGGCTACCCGCCGTGCGCGTCTTCGCGACGATCGTTTCGACGCGGTCGTACAGGCCCTTGGCCGCGACCAGCATGCGAGCCAGACGCGCGTAGGGGGAGCCGACGGTGACATAGAGTTTCATTGGTTCGGCACCATGGTTTCGGGGGTTAATTCAGTCGGAAATCCGTCGATGCTCTTCATGTTCTTTGCGCTCCAATACCTGCGCAGCTTGTCGAGTCCGTTCACGATCCAGTATTTTCTCAGCGCCGTGCGCTCTTCTTTGTAATCGAAGAACGGCACGGCCATGCCGCAGGAACTCTGCACCATCTCGACCGCGAGCCGTACGATCTGGCGCGCACCTGGTAATTCTTCGAAATGGTGCAGCAGCCCCTCGTATTCGGGCGAACCACGCAGATAGGTCTGGCCCTTGCCATAGAGGCGCAGGATATTCGGCGGCCCCTCGAACGCGCAGAACATGACGGTCAACCGCCGATCGGGGGAGGCCATCAGATGCGCGCGGGTTTCGTTGCCGCTGCCGGTGCTGTCGAGATAGGCGACATCGTTGGGACCAAGGACTTTGAACGTGCCCATGCCCTTGGGCGAGACATTGACCCGGCCCGACGGCGCGGCGGTCGCGACGAAGAATAACTTCTGCTGCCCGATGAACGCCCGGTGATCGGCTTCGATGTGCGGAAACTGCTTGCCCATAACGACGACCTCCTCCAGGATTCATCGGCGCCAGCCCGCCGAACCGCCGCAACCTTGCGACGGTTCGGGCGATGCGTCGAGATCAGATGCGGCGACCCTGCGCGCTTCGATGGACAACACACCATCGGCCAGCAAATACTCGTTCGAACGAACGCGAGGAGAGCAAGGTGAAGGTTATCAGCGGCGGCTGCTTCTGTGGTGCTTCGCGGTATGTGGCGCTGGGAGAGCCGATCAATGTGCGCGTCTGCCACTGCCGGGTGTGCCAGCGGTCGATAGGCGCGGCGTTCAATGCCCGCGTGCTGATGCCCTTGGATGGCATGACGATAACGGGTCCGGTTGGGCGTCGGAGCTCCTCGGCGGTTCTTGTCCGCGGTTTCTGCACGGTCTGCGGGACCTCCTTGTTCACCGAGCGGGCGGGCGCCGGTGTTATCGGCCTGACCTGCGGCAGCCTGGATCGGCCGGAAGATTTCCAACCCACGGAGCATATCTGGACGTCCAGCAAGCAAGCCTGGCTGACGATCGATGATGGCCTGCCGCAATATCCCGAAGGCGCTCCCGCCTGAGGCGGCACCACGATAAAATCCCCCCAGGACGCAGGCCTCACGGTCGATGGCTTCGTCGCCTTGCTCGGGCACTGAACCTACACGCCGCCCACCCCACACAAACCGTTGCCAGCCGCCCCACGCGCCCCCATGTTGCGGCCAACACAAACAAGGCCACACCCCACCATGGACGAG
>CAIUPC010000132.1 GCA_903900905.1 uncultured Acetobacteraceae bacterium | reverse complement strand
GGCAAAGGTGCCAACCTCGCCGAGATGTCGAAAATCGGATTACCGGTACCCCCCGGCTTTACCGTCACCACCGAATGCTGCGTGGAGTTCTTCGCCAACGGCATGAAGTTCCCTGCCGCGCTCAAGAAACAGGTCGAAGAATCGCTCAAGAAGACCGAAGCGGTCATGGGGACCGGGTTTGGCGATCCAGTCAACCCCCTCCTCGTCTCCTGCCGGTCCGGCGCACGCAAATCCATGCCGGGCATGATGGAAACGGTTCTCAACGTCGGCCTGTGCAGCGCGACGATCCCGGGCCTGATCAAGAAGACCGGCAACCCCCGGTTCGTGTGGGATGCGTATCGCCGGCTGATCATGATGTACTCGGATGTCGTGATGGAGAAGGCGGAAGGCATCGAGCCTGAAGAAGGCAAAGGCATCCGCAAACAGCTCGACGGGATGCTCGGCGATCTCAAGAAGCAGCGCGGCTACAAGTCCGACACCGATCTCACCGCAGAAGAATTGGAACATCTCGCGGGCCAATTTAAAAAGCGCATCAAGCAGGTGCTCGGCGCGGAGTTCCCGGATGATCCAATGCAGCAGGTCTGGGGTGGCATCGGCGCCGTGTTCAAGAGCTGGAACGGCAAGCGCGCCATCTCCTACCGCCGCATCGAAGGCATTCCCGATGAATGGGGTACAGCCGTGACGGTGCAGTCGATGGTGTTCGGCAACATGGGCGATTCCTCGGCGACCGGCGTAGCGTTCAGCCGCAATCCGGCCACGGGCGAAAACAAGTTCTACGGCGAATGGCTCGTCAACGCCCAAGGCGAAGACGTGGTGGCCGGCATCCGCACGCCGAGCCCGGTCAATAATGCGACGAAGAACGACCAGAACAAACATTTGCACTCCCTCGAAGACGCAATGCCGGTGCTCTACAAGGAGCTATTCGATATTCGCACCCGCCTCGAGAAGCACTACCGGGATATGCAGGACATCGAATTCACGATTCAGGAAGGCAAGCTGTTCATGCTCCAATGCCGGAACGGCAAACGCACGGGCACCGCGGCGTTGAACATGGCAATGGACATGCTCGCCGAGAAGCTGATCGACGAGAAGACCGTGGTCATGCGCGTCGAACCCGGCCACCTCGACCAGATGCTGCATCCGTTCGTGGATCCGGCCGCGGAAAAGACCGCGAAGGTGATTGCCAGAGGTTTACCCGCCGGCCCGGGTGGCGCAGCGGGGATGATTGTGTTCACAGCGGAAGAAGCCGTGAAATGGGACGCCCAGAAGAAGCAGGTAATCCTCGTCCGCGAAGAGACGAACCCCGAAGACATCGAAGGCATGCGCGCGGCGCAGGGTATTTTGACGGCGCGCGGTGGGATGACCTCGCACGCGGCACTCGTGGCGCGCGGCTGGGGCAAATGCTGTATCGTCGGCGCCGGTGATCTCCATGTGGATGTGCACGCGCGCAAGATGACCGCGGGCGGCGTGACGTACAACGAAGGCGATTGGGTGACGCTCAACGGCACCAGGGGCATCGTGTACGAGCACAGCTTAAAGATGGTGGACGCCACGGAGAACACCCGCTTCCAGAAGTTCATGAAACTGGTGGACAAGTTCCGGAAGCTCGGCGTTCGCACCAACGCCGACACCCCGGAAGATGCGAAGCTCGCGCGGTCGTTTGGCGCGGAAGGCATTGGCCTGTTCCGGACTGAACACATGTTTTACGGCGAAGGCTGCGATCAGCCGTTGTTTGTGCTGCGCAAGATGATCCTCAGCAAGAACGAAGAGGAACGGAAGGCAGCCGTCAACGAATTGTTCCCGTTTGTGAAAGGTTCGATCAAGGGGACTCTGGAAGCGATGGAAGGCCTGCCGGTCACCATCCGCCTGTTGGACCCGCCCTTGCACGAGTTCGTGCCGAAGAGCGAAGCGAAGCAGGTCGAACTGGCGGCAGCGCTCGGCATTTCAGTGGCCGACATCCAGAAACGCGGCGATGCTTTGCACGAGTCCAACCCGATGAT
>CAIUPC010000131.1 GCA_903900905.1 uncultured Acetobacteraceae bacterium | reverse complement strand
TTCCGCGATCTGTGAATCCGGTAGGTCCCACCCGTCATCCCCGGGCTTGTCCCGGGGACCAATCGCGGCACAAGAGGACACCTGGGTCCCCGGGACAAGCCCGGGGATGACGTAACGAGAGCATGGCCGGCTTCACCCGATTGCCCTGAGACCTCTGCCCGCTCAGGGGGCGGGTTCGTAACTCGCCACCCGGAAGCCGGAGTTTGTGTCGCGATAGTTGCTGTCAACGCCGATCCGGAAACCGGATCGCACGGCCCAGGGCTCAAAGTCCCAGGAACCGCCGCGCTCCACCCGGCGCTTGCAATCGACCGGGCTATCCCAGGCCTGATGATCGGACGTGGGCCGCTCTGTGTAATTCTCGTGCCAGCAATCAGCGGTCCATTGCCAGACATTTCCCAGCATGTCGTGCAGATTGAAGGCATTCGGCAGGAAATATCCAACCGGCGCGGTGAAGGGATAGCGGTCGTTGCATTTGAAATACCGGTCCGGATTGCCCTTATCGCCACCCCATTTCGCCGCCAAAGATTGATCGGCGACATTGGCGAACAAACAGGACTCCGCCTCGCCCCAGTAACGCGGAGGGGAGGCGGTATCAGCCGAAGTGACCCCGCGCGCGGCATATTCCCATTCAGCCTCTGTCGGTAGATGGAACACCCTGCCAACCTGAAGCGAGAGCCATTTCACATAATCCTGCGCGTCACGGTGGCTGACGCATACAACAGGCAGGTTGTCCGGCATTTCCAGCGCACCGAAACCGGGATCGCGCCAGGTGATCTCAGGCTTCAGAACCCAGGTGCCGCGCTGCTCGCGGTTTTGCACCCAGATATAGCACCCATTGGTATCGGCCCGTCCGGTCGCCAGCACAAAGGCCGCGTATTCGCGCCGGGTCACTGGGTATTTGCCCATGTGAAAGCCCTCGGGAATGGAGCGGACATGCGCCGGGAAGGCGTGGTTCCTGTATTCCTCCGGCACTTTTGCCTGCTTTTCCTCGTCCGGCTGAACCCCCATGGTGAAGGTCCCCGGCGGCAGGAACACCATCACCGGGCAATGCGGGCAATCCTGTTGCTCGCTCAACGGCTTCGGTGGTTCCCGGTTTGGCGGTGGCTTGTCCTCGCCCGCCGCGTCCGGGACCGGCCGCGGCGGTGCGGCCGCCACGACGGGAGCAGCCGGCGTATCCGACAGGCCGTAGATCCGGTCCAGGGTGTAGCCGCCGAGTACACCCGCGATCAAAATCAAGCCCAGCGCCAGACGCCAGGGGAATACCATCGTATCCTCTCCGGCGCGGATTTTCCTGTTTCGCTGCTTGCTTCCAGCCCGCAGGGTGCCAGCCGAAGCCATACCTCCCGCATCGCGGGAGAGAGGGTCGAGCGTCTGATCCTTATCCCCTTGCAGCCTGGGCGTGCTGGCGGCATGCCGCAATGTCGTATCGATCGCGGCGGCGAGCCCCGCGATCCGTTCGCCGACAGCATGGCTTTCCGGATCGCGCAGGCGCAGATCATGGAAGGCGATCCCGGATCGGGATTGCAACAGCGCGAAGACTTCCGGATCCGCGCAGTCACGGGCGCGGCGGGGGTTTACGTTTGACGTTTCGATATAGACAAGTGGGAAAATGAGATCGTTGCGTTCCAGTTCGATCTCGCGTTTGCGAAAGCGCATGACCTCCTGGCAGCAGGCCTCGCTGCGCAGGAACTCGGGTGTCACGATCGGGACGAAGAAATTGGATTCGCCGATGGCGCGCGGCACCTCACCCAGCCAGCGGCCGCTTTGTGGGATTGCTGTGTCCGCTTGCCAGACCTTTACGTCCGCGGGCGTCGCGGCGGCATCGTGCAGCGCCTGCATCAGCTGCAGCCGCACCTGCCGCAGCCGCCCCTCGGACTTTATATCGTCCGCACCCGCGAAACTGATAAAACCGATCGGCCTTAAAGGGTCCGCCACGTATGCGCCTCCGCCATGCCCCCCGCGCCACGGGGTAGCATGCGATCATAGGAGGGTTCGAACCGGCCTGGAAACCGCCGAAGATCAATAACTCCGGGGCAGGCCCAACACATGTTCGGCAACATAGGACAAAATCAGGTTCGTGCTGATCGGTGCCACCTGATACAGGCGGGTTTCGCGGAACTTGCGCTCAATGTCGTATTCCTCGGCGAAGCCAAAGCCGCCATGGGTCTGGATGCAGGCTTCTCCAGCGGCCCAGGAGGCCTCGGCCGCCAGCATCTTCGCGATATTGGCTTCCTCGCCGGGCGTTTCGCCGTTTTCGAACTTGCGCAAGCCCTCATGCACCATCAGCTCCGCCGCGCGCATCTGCGCGTAGGCCCGGGCGAGGGGGAACTGGATGCCCTGGTTCTGCCCGATCGGGCGGCCGAACACCTGGCGTTCGCGGGCATAATCGGTGGCTTTCCTCAGGAACCATTTGGCATCGCCAATGCACTCCGCCGCGATCAGCAGACGTTCGGCGTTCATGCCATCCAGGATGTAGCGGAAGCCGCGGCCCTCAACGCCCAGCAGGTTCTCCGCCGGGACGATCATGTTGTCGAAGAACACCTCGGTCGAATTGTGGTTCATCATCGTGCGGATCGGGCGGATGGTCAGGCCCTTGCCCAGGCTTTCGCGCATATCGACGATGAAGGTCGACAGGCCCTCGGTCCGCTTGCCAACCTGATCCTTCGGCGTGGTGCGGGCGAGCAGCAGCATGAGGTCGGAATGCTCGGCGCGGCTGGTCCAGACCTTCTGGCCGTTGACCACGTAATGGTCGCCGTCCCGGCGGGCGAAGGTGCGCAAGGATGTGGTGTCGGTGCCGCTGGTGGGCTCGGTCACGCCGAAGGCCTGCAGACGCAGCTCGCCGGTTGCGATCTTTGGCAGATACTGGGTCTTCTGGGCCGGGGAACCATGCCGCAGAATGGTGCCCATGATATACATCTGGGCATGGCAGGCGGCGCCGTTGCAGCCCTCGGCCTGGACGGTTTCCAGGATCGCCGCCGCGGCCGACAGCGTCAGACCAGCGCCACCGAATTCCTCGGGGATCAATGCCGCGAGGTAGCCGGCTTCGGTCAAAGCGGTGACGAAGGCCGTGGGATAGGCCCGTTCCGCGTCCAGCTTGCGCCAGTATTCCCCGGGGAATTTGGCACAGAGTTTCGCGACTTCCTGGCGGATTTCGATATGGTCGGTGGCGGTTTGCAGGTCCATCTGACTCTCCCGGGCGCTGGTGAGCGGTGATTACGGGGCGGCGGCGGTCAGTGCAACCGGGGTTCGGCCAGCCGTTCCAAATATGGCGTGCCGATTCACAAGCCCGGGGATGACGACAATGGCCAGACGGGCCGCCGAACCCCACGTCACCAATAAGCACCTCACTTGTTAAGCCGGTCTTCCCGCCAGAGCGACAGGACTTCCTGCACCGGCCGATCGGAGAAGCTGAACAGCACGGCTTCGCTGCTGGCCTTGTGATGATGCGTGGCCCAGCTCGGCACCACGAACAGATCGCGCGGCTTCCAGCGGAAGACGGTGTCCCCAATGATGGTTTCGCCCTCACCTTCGACCACCGCGTAGAACGTGCCGTCGGTGGCCCGGTATGGGGCGGAGGCAAAGCCCGCCGGCAACAGCGCCATGCAGGCGCCGATGGTCGGCATCGGCGATGCGCCAGAGGTCGGGTTGATATAGCGCAGCTTATAGCCGTGGCAGGCATCCGGTTCGCCGTTGCGTGCCAGGGTCGCCAAAGCCTCCCGCGAGCGGGAATAGGGGTAGCTGAACACCGGGGAGGAGGCGCGCGCCGGCTTCCAGTCCACCGGCACCATATTGGCGCCGAACCGGGCCAGGCTGTCGCCCACGGGTCGGCTGATCGATTGGCTGTCGGCGTTGTTGGGTTCGGCGAAGCTGGCGTCGAACAGGCGCACCATCGGAATATCGAGCCCGTCCAGCCACACGACCGGACTATCGGTCTCATTGCCGTGGTCGTGCCAGGTCCAGCTCGGGGTGATGATGAAATCGCCAGGCTCCATGATCGCCCGTTCACCCTCAACGGCGGTATAGGCGCCGCTGCCCTCCATCACGAAACGCAGGGCGGAGGCGGCATGGCGATGCGCCGGCGCGACCTCTCCAGGCATGATCAGTTGCAGGCCGGCGAAGAGTGAGTGCGTGGCGCTGGTATGGCCTTTGAGGCCGGGATTTTCCAGAATCAGCACCCGGCGTTCCGCTTCCTTGGCGGTGATCAGGCCGCCGGATTGCATCAGAAACGGCCGCACGACGTTGTCGTAATCCCACTTCACCGGCAGCGCCGGCGTCGTGGGGGTGCGCGTGACCATCGCATGCAGCCGCTCCCACAGCGGCGCCAGATGGTGGGGCCCGATCTGGTCGTAAAACGCCTGCCGATGGGCAGCTTGCTGCGGGGCGTCGGTCATGGCGGCGGCCTTTGCTCTGCGGGGTCAGGAGTCGTAGGCGACCAGAGATTCGCACGGCACGTCAAGCCGGTCGCGGCCATTGAGGAAGGTGAGCTCGATCAGCGCGGCGGCGGCGGGCACGATGCCCCCGACCTGGCGAATGAGGTTGATGGAGGCATTCATGGTGCCACCGGTCGCCAGCAGATCGTCCACCACGACCACGCGCTGGCCGGGATAGACCGCGTCGGCCTGGATCTCGATCCGGTCGGTGCCGTATTCCAGCCCGTAATCGAGGCCGATGACCGGGCCGGGCAGCTTGCCTTTTTTGCGCACCATGATGAAGCCGCAGCCGAGTTTCAGCGCCAGCGGCGCCGCGACCAGGAAGCCGCGCGATTCCACGCCCGCGATCAGGTCGGGTTGGTACTGCCGCACCAGCCGCGCCATGCGTCCCATCGCCACCGCCCAGGCGTCCTCGTGCCGCAACAGCGTCGAGATGTCGTAGAACAGGATGCCCGGCTTCGGAAAATCCGGGATGGAGCGGATATGGTCTTTGAGGTCCATGGTGTGACTGTTCCTGATGCGGCGTGGCGGCACCTGTAGCCCTTCCATGCCGGTCCAGGCAACGCGGAGCCGGGCCACCCGGGAGGGCGATCGCATTTGGATCGACCTGTGCCACAGCCGAACCCGCAGCGTCATCCCGGGTTTGTCCCCATGGGCGCTAACATAAGCGGCGACGGCCTCTCTTCCCCGGGCTTGTCCCCATGGGCGCTAACATCAGCCGCGACGGCCACTCTTCCCCGTCATCTCCCGTGTTATCGGTCAACCCTGAAATCGGATTTTATTATCGTTTGGGCTTCCGCGTTGGTGGATCAATCGCGTCCGAACCCCTTTGGCAATTGGATGGAGGCGATGTC
>CAIUPC010000130.1 GCA_903900905.1 uncultured Acetobacteraceae bacterium | reverse complement strand
CATCCAGGCGCAGAGCTGGGGGAAGCTCATGCCAAGATGCGCGGCCTGCTCGGGCAGGAGGGAGGTGGGTGTGAGACCGGGCTGGGTGTTGATTTCCAGCAGCACGAGGCGGCCGGGTTCGCCCTTGGTGTCGTCGTAGCGAAAATCGCAGCGGGTGGCGCCGCGGCAGCCGAGCGCGCGGTGCGCCGCGACCGCGATATCCATCGCCTGGGCGGCGATCGTGGGATGCACGACGGCGGGGATGATGTGGCGGCTGCCGCCGTGCGCGTATTTCGATTCGTAGTCGTAGAAAACCCCGGCATCGGCCAGAATTTCGGTCACGGCCAGCGCGCGCTCCCCCATCACGGCCACGGTCAGCTCCCGGCCGGGGATGTATTCTTCGACCAGCGCCACCGGCCCGAAGGTCCAGGCGCGGGCGATATCGGTGCGGCGGTTGTCGCCGGACTGGATGATGGTGACCCCGACCGAGGAACCCTCGTTCAGCGGCTTGATCACATAGGGCAGCGGCAGGGGATCGCCGGCTTCCAGTTCGGCGATAGCGACGGTGCGCCCGGCCGCGACCGGCAGGCCGGCGGCGGCGAACAGCGCCTTGGCAGCGGCCTTGTCCATCGCCACGGCAGAGGCGCGCACGCCCGAATGCGTATAGGGAATGCCCATGAGGTCGAGCAGGCCTTGGATCGTGCCGTCCTCGCCGAAGCGCCCATGCAGGGCGTTGAACACCGCGTCCGGACGCGGTGACAGCGCGGTGATGACGGCGCCGATATCGTCCCCGACCTCGATCGGGGTGACCTCGAACCCGGCCTCGCGCAATGCGGCGATGACCTGGGTGCCGCTGGTCAGGCTGACCGCGCGTTCGGCGGACATGCCGCCATAGAGGACCGCGACCCGGGTCATGGCGTGGCCCCCGCGTTGCCGGCGGGCACGCCGATGCGGCGGATTTCCCATTGCAGATCAACGCCCGTGGTGGCGAGCACCCGGCGCCGCACTTCTTCTCCCAGCGCTTCCAGGTCAGCGGCCGTGGCGTCGCCGGTGTTGATCATGAAGTTGCAATGCTTGGGGGAGATCTGCGCCCCGCCCAGCATCAGCCCGCGGCAGCCGGCGGCGTCGATCAGCTCCCACGCTTTGTGCACGCTAAAATGCGGCTGCGGGTTGCGGAAGGTGGAGCCGCCGGTGCGCGCGCGCACGGGTTGGGAGCGTTCGCGGTCGTCGCGGATATCGTGCATGCGGGCCGCGATCACGGCGCGGGCGCCGCGCTGCGCCATCAGCCGCGCCCGCACCACGATGGCACCGACCGGCAGGCTGGCATGGCGGTAGGTCATCGACAGGTCCGCGGCCGACAGGCGCCGCTGCTCCCCGCTGCGGGTCACGATATCGGCCCAGGCGAGGACCTGCGCCATTTCCCCGCCATAAGCGCCGGCATTCATCGCCACCGCGCCGCCGAGGGAGCCGGGGATGCCGCACAGGAACTCCAATCCGCCCAGCCCGGCTTCGGCGGCATGTTCGGCGATGGTCATGTCCAGCGCCGCCGCGCCCGCGGTGATGCCGTCGTCATGGGTTTCGATCGCGGAGAAGCCGCGCGCCAGCCGGATCGTGACCCCGGGAATGCCGCCATCGCGGATGATGAGGTTCGAGCAGGCGCCGATGACATGCACCGGCACGGTATGCGGCAGAGCACCCAGAAACCGCGCCAGATCGGCCGCATCCGCCGGGCGCACCAGCACCTCCGCATGGCCGCCGGCACGGAACCAGGTGCCGGGCGCCAGCGGTGCGTCGAACTGCACCCGCCCCCGGATGGGCGGCAGCAAATCGGCCAAAAGCGATGGTGCTTCCGCGACCATCATGCGCCGCCCCCGCGCCGGCCGCTGGACGCTTGCAGCGCGGCGAGTTCGGCCGGCAGGGTGGCCGCCCAGTGGGTGATGGAGCCAGCGCCGAGGCAGACCACGTAATCGCCGGGCT
>CAIUPC010000129.1 GCA_903900905.1 uncultured Acetobacteraceae bacterium | reverse complement strand
GGGTCAGCAGATTGCGGTTACGGTTGGCGCTGGGGGCGCCGCGGGGGGTGTCGGTGGACCGATGCCAACGGCTGGGGGCGCGTCAAGCTTTGGATCATGGGTGAGTGCCAGCGGTGGGGCGCTGAATTATCTGGCAACGGTAGTCTCGCCCCAGAATGGGGCGACGCCGCCGGGCATTGGTATTGGAGGTGATGTGAATCTTAGCGGCTCGGCCGGGCAGGCGGGGATGGCGAACCAAGGGGGATTAGGGGGGGCTGGTGCTATGGGCGGGACGCAAAATAGCGGCACGACAGGGGTCGCAGGCCTGTTTCCGGGAGGGGGGGCCGCAGGTGCCGGAACGGGTGCGACGGGCGCGACCGCCTATGCCGGAGCGGCCGGAGCGGGCGGGCAGGTGGTCGTGCGATGGTAAGTCTGCTGATGTATTTGCTGTTCCGTATGGGGGTGCGCGATGAGCGGCCAGACTAATTATGTATGGAAGCCGAGCGGCGCTCGGGTCGTTGCAATTGATTCCTTTATTCCCGTGCCGCGTGGTGCGAACGCAGTCGCTCCGGCGCCGTTAAGTTGGCCGATCAAGGACCCACGGGATGTATTGGATTATCAGTTGGACATTAGTCAGGCCGTGCTCGGAAATCAGGGGGATATTATTGCAAATATAGCAGTATCGACCACTCCGTCCGCGCCTGGTGACCTGGTTGTCCGCAGTGTTTCGGTCGACGGTGCATCAGCCGTGCTGTGGTTGTCGGGTGGGCAGGCCGGAACCGTATATACTGTCACGCTTTTGATAAGCACGGTTAATCAACGCGTGCTTCAGCGCAGCGTCTTATTGCCGGTGCTGGACCTGTCCGCGCCTGCTGTCCCGATGAATGCAATTCTGACCAGTGCGGGTGTCGTGCTGACTGACCAAAACGGTAATCCTGTTCTGGCGGCTCCGTAGCACGCTCTCGGGCCCGGTCCGTATTTCCCTTGATTGTATATTTTTAACGAGATGATCCCGATTATGCCGACAATCGATCAATTGGCGCCGGCGACGGCGGCCACGGATGCGGATGAATTCCTTGTGAGCCAGGCCGGAATCGCCCGCAAGATCAGCCGGGCGCAGGTTCTGGCGGGGGTGCAGCCTGGATTGGCGATCCCGGCCGGTGCGCTGCTGGGGCGGGTATCGGCGGGCTCTGGCGCCCCGGAGGCAGTCGCGGTAGGCGCGAACCTAACGTTGTCGTCTGGCACACTGAGCGCAGCTGGCGCGTCATTCTCCGTTTCCGGGCTACCAAAGGGGGTGGTTCCGGCTGCTGCCGACCAGGTGGCTATTGGGCAAGGTGGCACCAACGTCTCTGTTACCTACCGTCAATTTCTGAGTGGGTTATCCGCGGTTCCTAATATTGATGCCTCGCAGGTGGTGGTGACGCCGGCGGGCGGCACCGCCAGTGTAAGATTGTCGGATCTGGCAGCGAGTATTGTGCCGATAACCGGCACAACGATGACTGGTCCGCTTGTTTTAAGCGGCCCACCGCTGGCGAGTAATCAAGCAGCCAGCAAAGCCTACGTCGATTCCGCGATCGCCAGTCCGGTGGGCATAAACGTCAGGTCTTCCCCGTACAACGCCCGTTTGGACGGGGTCACTGACGATACCGCGGCGTTTAAGGCGGCCTACCAGGCCGCGCCAGCTGGAGCTGTGATTTATGTGCCGTTCGGTGTGACGGTACTACAGCCGAGTAGCGCGTGGGGTATTCCGCTGACCAAGCGTGTTAAATGGGCCGTGGACGGGACGGTGTTGGCCGACGGTACCCCACTTGCGGCGGCGATACCAAACGGTGTTGGGGCGGCAGGGGTGACGCTGCCGGGCGTCGTCACCGGCAATTCCGGGGTGGCCGCGGAGTTTTCGCAATCAGGCTCCCAGTCCAGTGATTTCGCTGTTTTGCATACGTCGTACGTTGTCAATCACACCGGCGGCCCGGGTAATGTCATCACAAATACCCGAAACGACTCGTTCGTTTTTGGGAGCCCCGGGGATTTCGTGTGGGGTGGCCTGGACCGTTTGGTGTGGTACGGCACGCAGACGCCATCAGCGGCCACGCCCGCGCAGCATGTTGGACGCTACGTGCAAACGGTCCGTGCGAATACGACGACCGATTCAAGCGGGCGGCCGTTACCGCAGCCGCAACTATGGGCGGCCTGCCTCGAATACCGGGATGTTACAGGAAAGCCCTCGAGTGCGGCGAACGCGTCGTTAACGGTGGAAATGGACTGGTTCGGCAATGGAGCGGATGATGCCGGAAATCGGCAAATCCAATCACTCGTTGTCGGGCAGCATGATAAAACCGGTGCCGCGGTGGAGGTCGCTAATGTCATTGGCGTTTACCTGTCCGGCGGATCGAGCGGCAAGGTTAACCGTGTATTCAACGTCGCCATACCGTTCGGCGGCGCTGTACTGGACACGACCGCTGCGCAGCAACTGACCGGGGCATCGGCGATCCGGCTGGCAGCGGGCCATTCGATTGCTTTCGAACCCAGCGGGGTCAATCGGCTGTCGTTTGATAGCTCAACGAATAGCTTGCGGTGGAATCAGGGCAACCTGTCTTACGTTGTCGGTAAGGGCATCACCGTTGGATGGCAGAATGTGCTTTCCGGTGCGGCCAATCTGCCGGCTTATATTGCGGGTAATATTATTTTTCTGACCGGCAGCGGCAGTTATACGGTCACACTGCCAGCGGCCGTCCAGCTCGCTCCAGGCGTTGGGTTTACGTTTTCGGTCATCGGTCCCGTGGTGGTTTCCATTGCCCAAAGTGGCGGCGACGGTATCGACGCAGGCCCAATTGTTTTGCGGCAGAACGACAGATATCACATCGTATCAGATGGGACGAACACCTGGAGAGAGGTATTTCGTACTAATTTGGTCAATCCGCGCTTCTCGGCTCCCCCAGTGCTGCCGTCCTATGCAGTGGCGGCGCTGCCCGCCGGCTCGGTGGCCGGCGCTAAGGCCTTCGCCAGCAATGGACGAAAACCCGGGGAAGCGGCCGGAGCGGGCACGGGCGTGGAGGTCTTCAACGATGGCAGCCGGTGGATCTCAGGTTGCACCGGTTCGACCGTGACGGCCTGACAGGCCCGGTCTCCTTCAAAGGTTTTCAGATATGCCCACAATTCAACAACTGCCCGGTGCGTCGGTGGTCGATGCTGCGGATGAGCTGCCGCTGAGCCAGGGCGGGGTCGTGCGGTCAGTGACCGTTGGCACGCTATTGGGGAGTACTCAACCGGCCATTCTCGCGGCATCCGGGCATTTGCTCGGCCGGGTCAGTCTCGGCCCAGGTGGTCCGGAAGAAATCACTATCGGCAGCGGGCTGGCATTGAACGCTGCGACGTTGCAGGCTACCTCGATTGATTTCGGCACTCTGGCAACGGCAAGCTCGTTAAATATCACCGGAAATATTATCGTTACGAACCCCGGGGCCGGCATGCAGTTGCTCCCGGTGGCCGCCATGCGTGGACTGTTTGCTGCCGGTACAAATGTTTCCATCAATGGGGGTGGTACCATTTCAGCATCTGGCGCGACCGGAACCGGGGCGCCTTACTTGATCGGCGCCTTGCCTACAGCCAGTGCCGCGGCGTCACAAGACCTGATTGGCATCTCCCAACAGGGCACAGATCACGCCATTAGCTATGGTTCGTTGATCAACGGGCAAACCATCGATAGCGCGCAACCAGCCAGTGCGGCCGCGGACAGTGATACATTTTGGGTCGCCCAAGGGAGCAATACCATGGGGCGCCAGACTCTCAGCGCGCTCTGGCCCTGGGTGGTCGCGAAACTGCCCAGTGTTAAGGCGCCGGTGGTGGAGGTGTCGTCCAACACGACCCTGGACGGCACAACCCATAATGGCCGCGTTCTCATCTGTACTCAGCCGCTGACCTTAACCCCGATTGCCGCTAATATGGGAAGCGGCTTTGTCTGCGATATCGTCAACGCCAGCAGCGGTACTATTGCATTCGCAGGATCGGTTGTTACGTCCTCCGGTCAGGTTGGGCTGGCGCCCTGGCAATCAGCCACTCTGCGATGTATCGCCTATTCCGGCGGCACACTGATCCATGCCTTTGTCGGCAATGCGGCCGGGGGTGGCAGCACGACGGCGACGATTACGCTGCCCGGGGGTGTTTCCGGCGTTGTCGCCACGGCGGTTAGTTCCAGTGCGGTGCAGGTCAGTTGGGCGGCTCCGGCGACGGGGGGGGCGGCTGCGAGTTATACAGTGCAATACCGGGCCACGGGTGGCACGGCCTGGACCGGAAGCGTTCCCGGGGTGGCCGGAACCAGTCAGACAGTCACCGGGTTGACGGCGTCGACATCCTACGATTTTTCCGTCTTCGCGCTTAACGGGGCGGGTGCTGGTCCGGTATCCTCGGCGGTGAGCGTCAGCACCGGCGCGCCGGCGGGGGCGGTGTCTTCGATCGTGTGGAACGTCGCACCGGTGGGTCCATATTCCCATGGGGCCGGCGTCATTGGCGTCAATGTCCATGTGACCCCGGCGTCGGGCGCCGTGCAATTTGGTTTCTCGACCTCGCCGTCGGCGCCCCCGTCTGTTTGGACGTCTGGCGTCAACGTCAATACCGATCTTTGGGGGGCTTATGTCGCGGTGCCCGCCACAGCCGGTACTTGGTATGCCTGGGCTGAGGGGACCGATGGGAGCGCGCCGACCCGTTATTCGACACCTTTCACGGTGAGCTGAATGGGCATTATTCTTGTTGCTCCCGGTAAGCCGATGGGCCTGGGCGGTTCTGGGGTCGCCCTTTGGCAGCCTTTAGCGGCATCATCAGCGGCGCCTCCGCAAACCAGCGCCACATTGGCGTCCATTGCGGGGTTGAGCGGATGGTGGGATTCAGGCCTGTTGGGCGGGCTTCAAGGGCCATCCGGTACCCGTTTGACAGCCTGGGGGCAGCCACTTGGCGCGATCACCAACCAGGTTCTGGGCGGGGCTGCGGTCACACCATTTTCGTTTGGTGTACTGCCAGGGATGCCGTTGGCGGCCCCCCGCTTATCCGGGCTTCTCGGGGGGGCCGGGCGCTGGGGCGGGATGACGAATCCGGTGGCACCGCCACTGGATCCTGATCTTGGGTTCCAGACGGGGATGGACATCCCTGATTGGTCGGGTAGCTGGACCTGGTATTTTGTCTGGTCCCGGCCAAATTGGCGGCAAGGTTCCGCGCAGGATACGGGACCGGTTACACTCCTCGCCGTTCATGGGCGGCCGATTCTGCAGGCCGATGGTTCAGGGGGGGCGGGAAGATTGGTCCTGTTCCCTGGTCAAAATGAAACCGTATTGACGCAAGGGCTCACACGGCGGCACACGCATGCAATATTGTTGCGGTATCAGGCTGGCGCTGGCTTGGCGGTATGGTTGGACGGCACGCAGGTCGCGGCTTCCGCGCCGCAACCCCTGAATGCCGGGGCGAGCGGCCCCCTCCTTTTTCTCCACGACGGAGGAGCACTGGGTTCAGCGCAGTGCTGGTTTCATGAGGCGGCGTGTTGGCCGCGGGCTTTGAATTCGATTGAGGTGCAGCAACTCCACGCTTATGCGGAGCGGTGGTATCGTGGCAATCGCCGGGGTGTTCTCTTGCTGGTCAATGGCCAGTCGAACGCGGTTAATTTCGCTCTGAATGATGGCGCCGCGGCGATAATGGCCCAGGGGGTCGCCTGGCATATCGGCGCCCTCGCGGCAGGGGTCGTGGCAACCACGGGGGCGCCGGCGAGCTATACGATGCAAAGCGGGCACGGGCTTTACCCGGCCGTAGGTGGGGCCTATCCGGGGAGCTTCCTTTCTAACCCCGGGGACGGATCCAACCCCTCGACCTGGGCATTGGGCGCGGATGGACAGGCAGTACAGCAAGCCGTGAGCGGGCTTTCCAGCGGTGATGCCTTGGATATCTGCGCGCTGGTATGGCCATGGAATGAAACCGACAGCCTGCGGGATTATACGGAGGGGCCAACCTTTGGAGCCGCCGTCAGGCGTTTCCTGGCGCTGGAGCGCGCGATGCTGGGCCGTCAGGCCGGTATGCTGCCGTTGATTTGGTGGAGCGCGGTTCCTTATGGCGGTGCGGGAGGCATGCAAATGCACCGTGAGGCCGTCGCCGCGCTGGCGGCTGATTCTGGGCAGAACGTGGTTGTTGGCATTTCTCAGACCGCGGACAGCAATGCCCGTGGTTCATTATGGGACCCAACGACGGGTATCGCGACGGGTGGGGACACCGCTCATCGGGATGGTCTCGATAATCAGCGTTTTGCCCGCCTTGCGGCCCCCGTGGTGGCCAGGGCGTTAATGGCCGCGGGCATCGTCGATTCGATCCCGGCGATTCCAGCGGGGATACCGCATCAAGGTGGTCCTCGTATTATTCATGCCTTTCGGCAATCAAATACAGCTATTGTTCTTACGATTCAACACGACGCGGGGAGCGATCTGAAAATCCCACTAAGGGCCTCAGCCGGGCTTGGGTTTGCCGTTCGCGATGGCGGCACGGCTCAGAATCCGGGGCCAGTGATCAACGCAATATCCTGCACACGGATTGACCCGGCGCATTTGCTAATCACCTTGGCTTCTCCCATAACCAGCCAGACGGCCGCATGCGGGCTTTATTACCCCTATGGCTCGGTTGTGATCGGGCGCGGCAACGCGGTGACAGATAATTTTTCGAATGTTGCCAAACCAGATGGTTGGGATATTGCAGCCGATCTGGGAACGTTATGGGCGTTGGACTGTCCGCTCAACGCGACCCTGACGCCGGTCGCGCTGAGCGATACACCCTAAACCATCCGTTAATCGATCGGCACGAAGATCGAGTGACGCATTTTTCCGCCGATAGACTGGGACAGATGGCCCTTGCCGCTGATGTCTTCGACCAGGATGACCTCGCCGGCGCCGATCTCGCGGGCTTCGCCGTCGCTGGCGGTGATTTTGACGCCGCCGTCGAGGTTGATGATGTATTGGCGGCGCGGTGCGGGGTGCCAGCTCAGGTCATAGTCGCCCGCGGTCTCACGGAAGATGATGCCGGTGGCCGGCAGGCGCTCGGACAGCTTGCTGCCGTTGCGTTCCTGGACCCATTCGACCGTGATATCGCGCCAATGGGTTTCGCCGGCGTCGTCGACGTAGATGTTGTGGATACGCATGGTCTGATTACCCCTGCTCGATGGGCAGAAAGATGGAGTGCCGCATCTGGTTGTTCACGGATTTTGAGAGATGGCCTTTGCCGGTGACATCCTCGACCAGGATGACTTCGCCGGCACCGATGATCCGGGATTCGCCGTCGCTGGCGGTCAGCTCGACCCCGGCGTCCAGGTTGACGATGTATTGCCGGCGCGGGGCCGGGTGCCAGGGGCGGTCGTGTTCCGCCTGGGTCTGGCGGAATATGATCCCGTAGCCCTGCTCGCGGACGGAGGTTTTGCCTTCCGGCCCCTCCTGCGCCCAATCGATCTGGATGTCACGCCAGTGCGATTCGCCGTCGGCGTCGCAATAGAGGTTGTGGATATGGAGCCCCATCGGTTGCGTCCTTACTTGTTCTGCCAGTTCGGCTTGCGCTTTTCCGCGAAGGCTTTCGGGCCTTCGATGTAGTCCTGGCTGTCGATGTTTTCCTGCTGCG
>CAIUPC010000128.1 GCA_903900905.1 uncultured Acetobacteraceae bacterium | reverse complement strand
CTGGCGCGACGGGATCGAGGACGGGGTGGCCGGCCTGACCATCGCCGTCATGGGCCGCCCCGGGTTCGACGCTCCGGTGGATCAGGACGGCATCGCGGCGGTGGAGCAGGCGGCGCGCATTCTGGCCGATGCCGGTGCGGCGGTGGAGGCATTCGACCCCGACCTGCCCGACACCAGCGCGGTGTTTGGCCGTGTCTGGGGCGCGTCGCTGGCGCGGCTGGCCGCGGGCATGAGCGCGGAGAAGCGGGCGCTGCTCGACCCCGGCATTCTGGAGGTCGCGCGGCAGTTGTCGGGCATGAGCGCCATCGAGTTCATGGATGCCGAAGCCATGCGCGCCGCTGCCGGCCATGCGATGGGGCAGCTGCATCAGCGCTACGACCTGATCCTGTGCCCGACCGTGCCGGCTGGCCCGCCGCTGGCGGATGCCCCGACCGCCGATCCGGTGCGGTCGTTGTGGACGGCATGGGCGCCCTGGACCTTTGCGTTCAACATCACCCGCCAGCCTGCGATCTCCATGCCTTTGGGGTTCAGGGCGGACGGGCTGCCGAATTCGGTGCAGATCGCGGCGGCGCAGTATCGCGATGACCTGGTGTTCCGCGCGGCGCGGGCGATCGAGGTGGCGATGCCGGTGCCGGTGGCGGATTTGGGGTAGCTCACCCGCCGCCCCCGTCATCCTCGCGCGCCCCCCGTCATCCCCGGTGCGCCCATACCGTCATCCCCGGTGCGCCCAATCCGTCATCCCCGGGCTTGTCCCGGGGACCAATTGCGGCACAGTGCTGGGCTTGGTCCCCGGGACAAGCCCGGGGATGACGGGGGCGGAGGGGCAGCCAACGGCCGCTCTCCGACCCATCGCTGCAAGGGACCACGCGTGTCGACTTCCACCCCCACCCCACCCAACCCCAGCGTCACCGACCTGTTCATGGGCTTCTTCACCGTCGGCGTCTGCGGCTTCGGCGGCGTGCTGCCCTGGGCGCGGCGCATGATCCTGGAGAAGAACCGCTGGCTCACCCCGGCGGAGTTCACCGAGGTCCTGGGCTTCTGCCAGTTCATGCCTGGCGGCAACATCATGAACGTCGCTATCGCTTTGGGAGCCCGTTTCCGGGGCATCCCCGGCGCGGTGGCGGCGCTGCTGGGCCTGATGGTCGCGCCGGTCGTGATCGTGATCATGCTGGGCGCGGTCTATGACCAATACGCCGAGATCCCGGCGGTGCGCCGGGCCTTCGTGGCTCTGGCGGCGGCGGGGGCGGGCATGCTGATCGCCACCACGGTCAAAATCGCTTTGCCCTTGAAAGGCCGCTGGCTCGCCATCGGCATCGCGGTCCTGACCTTCGGCGCCATCGCGATCCTGCGCCTGCCTTTGGCCATCGTGATGCCGGTGATGGCGGTCTTGTCCACGCTGGTGCTCTGGAGGTTCAAGGCATGAGCACGCTGATCACCCTGGCCCTGGTTTTCGGGCAATTGTCGCTGCTGGCTTTTGGCGGGGCCAACTCCATTCTGCCGGATTTGCAGCGCCAGGTGGTGGGCAACCATGCCTGGATGACCGGGCATGAGTTCGCCGCGCTGTTCGCTTTGGCGCAGGCCGCGCCGGGGCCGAACATGATGGTGGTTAGCCTGATTGGCTGGCGGGTGGCGGGTCTGGGCGGGACGCTGGTGGCGACCATCGGGGTGGCGCTGCCGTCGTCGGTCCTGACCTACGTCGCCTCCGGCTACTGGTTCCAGTTCCGCGATCGTCCCTGGCGCAAGGCGATCCAGGCCGGGCTGCTGCCGGTGACCATCGGCCTGGTCGCGGCCAGCGCCGCGCTGATCACCGCGACCACGACGCTGGACTGGCGCGCGGGGCTGGTGACGGCGGTGGCGGCCGGGGTCATCTATTTCACCAAATACCACCCGCTGCTGATCCTTGGCGGGGCGGCGGCGCTGGGTGCCGTTGGTTTGGTCGGGTAACGCTGAACCCGCAACAAAAAAGGGCGGTGCCACGCGGGCACCGCCAAGTTTGGGGAGGAGTCCAAGAGAGGAGCGATGAGACAGGCTCACCGGCTTCTCGAGAAACACCATGATCCCGAATGCCACTGTCCCCCTTGACCTGGATCAAACGGGCAACATTTTTTTGAAAATATTTACTGGGCGGCCATCGCCAGCCGCGCCAGCGCCTCATCCCGTCCCAACGCGGCCAGCGTGGCGTCGATCCCAGGGCTGACGGTGCTGCCGGTCAGCGCCGCGCGCAGCGGTTGCGCCACCTGGCCCAGCTTGCGGCCGGTGGCGTCGGCGAAAGCGCGCAGCGCCGCGTCCAGCCCGGCGATGGTGAAGTCGGACGCCGCCAGCGCCTCCGCCACATCGCGCAGCATCAGCTTCGCTTCCGGGGTCAGCTGCGCCTCCGCCTTGGGTTGCATCGGCAGCGGCAAAGGATGCGCCAGGAACGCGGCGGCATCGGCCAGTTCGATCAGCGTCTTCGCGCGTTCCTTCAACTGCGGCATCAGCGCCCGGATGCGGGCGGCCGATACCCCGTCGCGTGCGAGGTCTCGCCGATGCGCCAGCCGCTCCAGCACCAGTGCCGTCAGGCGATCATCGTCGGCCTGGCGGATATAGATGCCGTTCAAATTGGTGAGCTTGGCGTAATCCATCCGCGACGCACCGCGGTTCACGTCGGTGATATCGAACAGCCGGATGGCCTCATCGCGGCCCACGACCTCGAGATCGCCATGCGACCAGCCGAGGCGGAGCAAATAATTGCACACGGCTTCCGGCAGGAAGCCTTGCTCGCGGAATTCCAGGACCGAGACCGCGCCATGGCGCTTGGACAGCTTGGCCCCGTCAGCGCCATGGATCAGCGGGATATGCGCGAAACGCGGCAGGTCCCAGCCCATGGCCTGGAAGATCTGCACCTGCCGAAAGGTGTTGGTCAGATGGTCGTCACCGCGGATGACATGGGTGATCGCCATGTCGTGGTCGTCTACCACCACCGCATGCAGATAGGTGGGCGTGCCGTCGCTGCGCAGGATGATCATGTCGTCCATCTCGGCATTGCCGACTCGGACGGTTCCTTGCACGAGGTCCTCGACGATGGTTTCGCCGGTGCGCGGGGCTTTCAGGCGGATGGCGGGTTTGACACCCTCCGGCGCTTCTGACGGATCGCGGTCGCGCCAGCGCCCGTCGTAGCGGGGGGAGCGCCCTTCGGCCACCGCCTGCTCGCGCATCTGCTTCAGTTCCTCGGCCGAGCAGTAGCAGCGATAGGCCTTGCCGGCTGCGAGCAGTTCGTAGGCAACCTCGGCATGGCGGGCGGCGCGGGTGGACTGGAAGACCGTCTGCTCGTCGCGATCGAGGCCGAGCCAGTCCAGCCCCTCAATGATCACGCGCGTGGCTTCATCGGTGGAGCGCTCGCGGTCGGTGTCTTCGACGCGCAGCAGGAAGGCGCCGCCGTGATGGCGGCTATACAGGAAGTTGAAGAGCGCGGTGCGGGCGCCGCCGATATGCAGCAGGCCGGTGGGGCTGGGGGCGAAGCGGGTGCGGATGGTCATGATGCTCGATCGGACAAGGGTGCGGCGCATAAGTGGCGCAGAGGACCCGCCGTGACAACCGCGTCCTGATCGCGGCAGCCGGGACGATCGCCGTCCGGTCCCATAGTCATCTCAAGGTATCATTTTTGGTATTTTTGTATCAATTTCAGTGTCGTCCTCGGCGTCATCCAAAGCGCACAGCAGCGGGGAGGTGCCGGTGACCAGCGCCTCCACGATCGCCGGGTCGGGTGGGCCGAAGCTGACGTCCGCCGGCACGCCGCCATGGCGGCGGATCAGCGCGGCCCGTTTGGGGTAAATATGGACATAGGCTTCCGT
>CAIUPC010000127.1 GCA_903900905.1 uncultured Acetobacteraceae bacterium | reverse complement strand
TGTGAACGCGGTAGGGCTTGTCCGGGCCACCTATCGCGGCACGGTGCGGGCGGGGTTGGCCCGGACAAGCCGGGCCATGACGGGGAGAAAATACCGTTGTCCCCACCTGCCAAATTTTCGTTTCCGCGAGCTGTGAACGCGGTAGCGTGCGCGCGGGTCCCGTTTTCCGTAGGCTTGACCCGAGGGCTGGCATGGCGGAAGGGGTTGGGTGCGCTGATGCCTTTCATGGGAAAGATTTGACCTCCATGTCGTTTTCCAATCCTCCGCGCCCAGCGAACCGTTTCATCGCTTTGGACTCCCTGCGGGGCTTCGCGGCGCTGGCGGTGGTGATCAATCACAGCCTCAATCTGTTCCCGCTGTTTGGCGGCCCCGGTGCCTCAGTCAGCCCGGAGGAGGCCGCCTTTCTTCGCTCGCCGCTTGCACTCCTATGGGACGGCCGTGGGGCGGTCGCGGTGTTCTTTGTGCTCAGTGGCTTCGTTCTGGCGCTGCCTTGGATACGCGGGCAGCCGATTGGTTATGCCGCATTCGCGGTCAGGCGGGTGTGCCGGATCTACCTTCCTTATGTCGTGGCAATTGCGCTCGCGATGGCGCTCTCTACCGCCCTGGCCCCATTGCGGCCATCGAATGTGTCCGTTTGGTTTGACCGCGGCAACTGGACCGACCCGGTCAGCGGCGCCGCGATCCTGAGTCACCTGTTGATGCTGGGTGACTACAACACGTTCGATAACGCGGTCTGGTCGCTGGATCATGAGATGCGGATATCGCTGGTGTTTCCGCTGCTGGTCTGGCCGATTTGGCGATTTGGCGGCTGGAGCGCCGCGGTGCTGGCGGTTGGATTGTATGGCGGGGCAGGGGTGATCACGCATTTCCTCGGCTGGCGTGGCGTGTCTGGGGAGGTCGCGGCCACCGTCCGCTACGCCGCCTTCTTTGTCCTGGGCGCCGGGCTGGCCTGTTACGCCGATAAACTGTCGGCGCTGCGGGTGCCATTTCTCGCGCCGGTGACCCTGGTGGCGGGCTTGCTGCTGCTCTGGGTAACGCGGGAGCCGGCAGTGATGGCCGCCGGTTCCGCCTTGCTGATCCTTGCGATCCTGCTGCCGAGTGGGATCCGTGGGGCGTTATCGCGGCCCTGGCCGGTGGCGCTGGGGCGGATTTCCTACAGCCTTTATCTGATCCATTTGCTGGTGATCCTTTCGTCCGTGCATCTGCTTTACGAGATCCTGCCGTTACCCGTGATCGCCGGTGGCGCGTTCGTGGTGTCGCTGCTGGCGGCATGGTTGTTCCATCGCTGGGTGGAGGCGCCGTCAAACCGCCTGGGGCGGCGGCTGACGGGGGCGTAAACCGGTGCTATGAGCGCGGCTTGACGTGTGACAACGGCAGGCAAACCCGTCCAGGCAACCCCGTCTGGGCTGAACAACAGAAGGCAAGGACTCCCATGAACCTGACATCCGGACTTATCGGCGCGAAGACCACGGGCCCGGTCGGTTGGCTGATTTTCGACAACCAGTCCAAGATGAACGCGCTGTCGCCGGGCATGTATGAAGACGGGCTGGAAGTCATACAGGCTTATGAAGCCGATCCGGCGATCAAGGTGGTGGTGATGCGCGGCGCGGGGACGCGGGCGTTTATCTCCGGCGCCGATATCACCGCGTTCAGCACAACCCGCTCCGACCCCGGTGCCGCCGCCGCCGCGCGCGCTGCCCCGGACAAGCTGCGCCAGAAGCTGATCCATCTGGAAAAGCCGCTGATCGCGATGATCTATGGCTATTGCCTGGGCGGTGGCCTCGGCATGGCGCTGAACGCGGATATGCGTTTCGCCTCCCCGGATTCGCAGTTCAGTGTGCCGGCCGCGCTGCGCGGCATCGCCTATGCGCCGGAAGGCCTGAAGCAGCTGGTTGATCTGGTGGGGCCGAGCGTGGCCAAGGACATCATGTTCTCCGCCCGCCGCCTGAAGGCGGAAGAGGCCCTGCGCGTTGGCCTGATCAACCGCATCGTCGACGCGGATCAGCTGGAAGCCGACACGATCGCCTATGCCGAAGTGCTGGCCGCCAATGCCCCGCTGTCGATGAAGGCGTCGAAATACTTCATCAACCAGCTTGGGCTCGAACAGCACGAGCGCGACAACGCCCGCATGGATGCGATGCAGCGTGAGGCGGAGAAGAGCGAAGACTTCAAGGAAGCGACCCGCTCCTTCATGGAGAAGCGCAAGCCGGTGTTTATCGGGCGGTAAGGGCCTGCGGGCCCATTCGCCGGGTCTGAAGGACTTCGCGGCCGAAAAAGGGGATACGGCTCAGACCGTGTCCCCTTTCTTTTTGTGGCCAAGTCTTGCCCGAAACCCCCGCCAATGGGATCAAAGCGGCACAAGAAAAATCGAGGAACGCCATGCCCCTCTCCGGTTACCGTATTCTGCAGCGCGGCTCCGGCATCGCGCTGGACTATTGCGGCAAGCTGTTCGCCGATTTCGGCGCCGATGTGATCAAGCTGGAGCCGCCAGGCGGCGATCCGCTGCGGTCCATGCCGCCGATTGTTGAAGGCGGGGAGAGCGGGGTTTTCGCCTGGCTCAATACCAACAAGAAAAGCGTCATCGAAACCGCGGAGCACATCGATGCCCTGCTGCCAGGCGCCGATGTGTTGCTGGACGGGCGCCCGGCGCGGGAAATCGGCGACGCGCATGACGCGTTGAAAGCCGCGCATCCTGGCCTCGCCATCACCGCCATCGACTGGTTCGGCCATCACGGCCCCTATGCCGGGTTCCAGGGGACGGAGGCGGTGGTGCGCGCCTTGGCGGGCCTGGTCTCCCTGACCGGGCCCGCCGAGGGCCCGCCGATCCTGGCGACGGAATGTCAGCAGGGGCCGATCGCGGGGCTGGCGGCGTTCGTGGCGACGGCGGCGGGGCTGTATGGGCGCAAGCAGGGGGCGCGCAGCTTCTCCGTCAGCATCCACGAAACCGCGGTCAACGTGGCGGAGTATGAGGCCGCGGTGGCCTGGGACGCCGGGCGGTCCCGGGCGCGGCCGGGCATCAACCGCTTTGGCCGCAACTACCCCGTTGGAATTTACCAGACCAAAAAAGGCCTGATTGGCGTTACCATCGTCACCCCCGGCCAATGGCGCAGCATCTGCGCCATGCTGGGCATGCCCGGCCTCGCCAAGGAACGGCGCTTCTCGCTCAACACCGATCGGCTTGCGGCCTCGAAGGAGATCGACGCGCTGTTCCAGCCGGTTTGGGAAACCCGTACGGCGGAGGAATGGTTTACGCTGGCGCTGGAATACCGCCTGCCGATGGCGGTCGTGCCGACGATGGAAGAACTGCTCGAACAAGAGGTCCATCGTGAGCGCGGCGCGTTCGTGCCGGTGCGGATTGGCGACGCGGCGTTCGAGGCGCCGCGCCTGCCGCAATATCTGACTTTGACGCCGCCCTTGGCCGGCGGCACCGCGCCTTTGGCCGGGGAGGATCACCCGATCTGGTCGGTCCCCGCCTATGGCAAACCCGCCGGCCCCGCGCCGGCCGGCAGCTTCCCCCTGGCGGGGGTGCGGATCATCGACCTGACCATGGGCTGGGCCGGCCCCACCGCCGCGCGACATCTGGGAGAACTGGGCGCCGAGATCATCAAGGTTGAGGCCTGCCAATACCCCGATTGGTGGCGCGGCACGGACCTGCGCGCGTCCTTCATCGCGGAGCAGAAATACGAGAAGATCCCCTGGTTCCAGCTCATGAACCGCAACAAGCTGGATGTGACCCTGGACCTCGCGCATCCCGAGGGCGTGGCGCTGTTGAAGCGCCTGGTCGCAACCTCGCACGCGGTGATCGAGAACTACTCGTCGGAGGTGCTGCGCAAACTGGGGTTGGATTACAGCGTGCTGAAAGACGTGCGGCCGGGATTGGTCATGGCGTCCATGCCGGCCTTCGGGTCGGGCAATGCCTGGAGCGATTGCCGGGCCTATGGCTCGACGTTGGAGCATGCGTCAGGCTTGCCGACACTGACCGGGTCGCCTGATCATCCGCCGGTGATGAACCAGACCGCGTACGGCGATCCGATTGGCGGGTTCAACGCTGCGTCCGCTCTGATGGTCGCGCTGCTGCACCAGCAACGGACGGGGCAGGGGCAGAATATCGATATCTCCCAGGTCGAATGCATGCTGCCACTGGTGGCGCCGTCTTTGATCGAGCAATCGGCGCTTGGGTTTGTGTCGCCGCGGGTGGGTAATCGGCATCGGGTCTCCGTGCCGCATGGCTGCTTCCGGTGCGAGGGAGACGACGCCTGGGTTGCGATCGCGGTTTGTAACGACGCGCAGTGGCGCGCGGCGTGTGGCGTGCTGGGGCGCCCCGATCTGGCGTCGTTGACCGCGGCCGAACGGCGCGCGCGGGAGGATGAGCTTGACGCTTTGCTCGCCGCCTGGACCGCGCAACGCCCGGCGGAGGACGCGATGAATACGCTCCAGGCCGCCGGTGTGGCGGCGGGCGTGTCGCGGCTGCCGGGGGACCTCGACCGCGACCCGCACCTGACCGCGCGTGGTTTCTGGCATCGGCTGGATCGACCGTTCATCGGCATGCACTGGCAGTCGTCGGCGGCCTGGCGGGAGGGGCGGGACGCTTACCCGGTTCGCCGCGTTGCGCCGACCCTGGGGCAGGATAATGAGGCGATCCTGGGCGGGATGCTGGGATTGGACGTTGCGGAGCTGGCGCGGCTGGCGGCGGCCGACATTATCGGCACGGTACCGAAACCGCGGCGGGCGCAGGGGGACGCTTAGTTGCGATTGGCGAGCGTGGCTTCGACCGGGCTGACGGAAGAATAACGGCCGCATTGATATGGGGTTCGCGCAGGGGGCAGCACGCCCTCGCGATGCCGGAAGGTATTGCTGATAACGGCGTATTGATCCGCAATACGCCGTGATGTCGTGCAGTATTCTGGCAACAAAACAGGAGCCCCAGAATGAGCGGAGCACAAAATAGCCTGCCGGCCGGTGCCCATGGTGGTCAAGGTTCGCAGGATGCGAAGTTTACCCGAATTGTCGAAGTGGGGACATTCTCCCCGCTGAGCCTGGCTGACCCGGCGGCAATATTCAGCGCCCTCGTGGGCGTGGCCTCGGCCCCGTCGATGGACTCGATGGATCAGGGCTTTGATCCTCCGAATGATGACCCGGATCCGCAGGAAAATCCGCGCATTCCCGCAGGTTACACCTATTTCGGGCAATTCATCGATCACGATCTGACCTTCGACACGACCTCGACGCTCGACAATGCTGAGCAACGCCCGAATGATGAGCGCACGCCGCGGCTGGACCTCGATTGCCTCTATGGCCTTGGCTTTGCCAGCGCGCCGTACATGTATGACGGCGCGACCGGCAAGATGGTCACCAATCCGAATGGATATGACCTGCCGCGTGCTGGCAATGACCGCGCGATCATCGGCGATCCGCGCAATGACGAGAATTCGATCGTTTGTCAGCTGCAGCGCGGCTTTATCAACTTCCACAACAAGGTGGTTGATGCGGTCACCGCCAAAGGGGTGAAGCCGGGTGAAGCGGCTTTCAAGGCGGCGCAACGGGAGGTCCGTTGGACCTATCAGATGGTTATCCTGAACGACTACCTCAAGCGTGTCGTTTGCGAGAAGGTGCGTAACAATTATCTGAACGCCACGGGTGCGGCGGGCGAGTTTCTGTTGTATCCGAACACCAAATGGGATGCGCTGCCGCTTGAGTTCACCGCCGCTGCGTATCGCTTTGGCCATTCCATGATTCGCAACGCGTACCGGCTGAACCTCGACGCACCGTCGGCACAGCATATCTTTGAACCGGTCGATGATCCCATCAAGTCGCTGGTCGGGTTTGGTTCGCTGCATGTCAGCCACAATATCAACTGGCGGCTGCTGCTGCCGGATCCGAAAAATCCGGACACCGCGCCCGGAAACGCCCCCGCTTTGAACAGTGTCCATGGCCCCGGCCGACTACAGTTCGCCTATAAGCTGGACACTAACATCGTCAATCCACTGCTCGCTTTGCCGCCACGGATCGCGGGTGGGGCGCTCCCTCCGTTCGGCGCACTGGCGGCACGGAACCTCATGCGCGGCTATAATTTCCGTCTTTCGTCCGGGCAGGATGTGGCGGCGATGCTTGGAATCGCTCAGGAAGATCAGCCGAATCTGGTGATCCGGACGCCAAACGGCTGGAAAAGCTTTGACGCAATTCCTGGGATTGATGCGGCCTCCGCCGCTGCGCTGACGGCGGCCACGCCGCTCTGGCTTTACGTGCTTATGGAAGCACAGGCATCCATCCCGCCTGCGACGCCGTTCGACGATGATTCTTTGGCGCATGTGAAAACATGCCTCGGTCCCGTCGGTGGGCGCATCCTGCTGGAGGTTTTCTACGGCATCCTAATCGCTGATAACGAATCGGTGCTGGCCGATCCGGAATCGGAAAACTGGGTGCCGCTGGTGAACGCCGATCGGAACAAGATGACCCTTTGGGACATCCTTAAATACGCTGGCGAAATACCCGACATACCCTGATTGGGGACGGGCACCGGCGGGGTGGTCCCGCCGGTGCTCCAAGCCTCAAACGTCGAGAAACACCGTCTCGTTCTCACCCTGTAGCCGAATATCCAGCCGCCAGACGCCCGCCGCTTCCAGGGTCGCGATCAATGTCGCGCGCTGGGCCGGGTCCTCGATCGAGACCAGCAGCGGGTCGGTTTCGTTCAAAGCCTCGTTCTGGAAATAGGCGCGGGTGACCAGATGGTGCATCAGCCCGCGCGACAGGATGCAGATCGCGATATGCGGCGCCTGCTGCGTGTTGCCGCGCCCCGCCACCGGGCCAGGCTTAAGCGTCGTCAGGCGGAAGGTGCCGCTCGCGTCAGTATTGGCGCGGCCCCAACCCGGGAACGTTTCCGACGAAGGCGGGTCGGTCTGCCAGATCTCGATGCAGGCGTCGGAGCAAGGATTGCCGTCGCCATCCAGCACGCGTCCGGTCAGCTCGATCCTTTCCCCCTCCGCCCCAAACCGGGTCAGATCGGCCAGCGCCTTGTCCTCAATGATGTGCCAGTACGGCCCGATGGTCTGGCTCGCGGTGGTGAAACCCATGGCTCAGCCCTCCATCGGGGTGGCGCCGCGGCCGCGCAGCACCACGTCGAAACGGTAGCCGAGCGCGAAATCGGGCTTCGTCAGTTCCAGGTCGAAGCCGGCGATCAGCCGCTGCCGCGCAGCGAGGTCGGGCGTGCTGTTAAAGATGGGGTCGAACGCCAGCAGCGGATCGCCCGGGAAATACATCTGGGTGATCAGCCGGGTCGCGAAGGCCGGGCCGAAGAACGAGAAATGGATGTGGTTCGGCCGCCAGGCGTTGCGATGGTTGGGCCAGGGATAGGCGCCGGGGCGGATGGTCAGGAACGAATACCGGCCCTCCGCATCCGTGAACACGCGGCCGTCGCCGTGGAAATTCGGGTCCGACGGGGCGTCGTGCTGATCCGCCGGGTGGTCGTAGCGGCCACTCGCGCCGGCCTGCCAAATCTCGACCATTGTGTGCGGGACCGGGCGCCCATCCTCATCCAGGATGCGGCCCGCGACGATGATGCGTTCGCCGAGTGCCTCCTTGCCTGAGGTGCTCTTGGTCATATCCGCCATCACCGGGAAATGCCGTTCCGAAAAACGCGGGCCGGTGGTCTCGGTGATGGTCTGCGGCATCGGATGTTTCGCCCGCAGCGGGTGGCGTTTGGCAGTGCCACGATAGTCAGGCACATCCAGCGGCGGCTGGGTACCAGCCGCGTAGGGGCGGAAATCTTCGTTCATTGTGGACGTCCCGTTTAGTGCGAAAAATCAGCCTTTGGCGGCGAGCGCCTTGACCTCTTCCATCGCTTCGGTGAAGCGCTGGTTCAGCAGCGCGATCGCCTCGGCGTTGGAGCGCTGAATGAGGTCGCCCATCTCTTTCATGTTGGCCACCGCATGTTCATAGGCCTGCTTCAACAATTCGGCCTGCTTGGCGGCCTTGGCCTGCGGCGCTTCCGGCAGCGCGATGGAGCGCATGGCTTCCGTCATTTCCGCCATGCCGGTCTGCATGATCTCCATATGCCGGCGGGCCACGGCCTGGGCGCCTTCCAGCGCGATCTTGTTGGCGGCGGTGATGGCTTCCATATTACGGCGGTTGGCCGATACGAAGGCTTCCATGTCCGGCATCGCCGGCATCTTCATGCTGGCGAACAGTTTGGTGAATTCGCTGAAATCGGGCAGGGACGTCGGACCGATGGCCATGGCTGGCTCCTGTGCTTGATGCCTGACCCAACCTAGGCACCGAGGCAGGCGAACTCAAGCAATTACAGCCGGATTGACGGCGCACCCGAACCTCGCCACAGGAGTTTCATGGCCGACTTTCTCCGCGTTGATCCGATCACTGTGCCGCATGGATTCTTCACCCGGCTGGGTGGGGTGTCGGGCGGTCCGTTCGCCAGCCTGAACTGCAGCCTCTCGGGTGCGGATGACCGCGATGCGGTGCTGGAAAATCGCGCCCGGGCGGCGCGGGTTTTGGGCGCCGAACCCGGATCATTGCTGGGCCTGACGCAGGTGCACGGGCATGACGTGATCACCGCGACCGATCCCTGGCCCGCCGGCGCCGGGGGGCGTGCCGATGCCATGGTCACCAATCGGCCGGGCCTCGCGCTGGGCATTATTACCGCCGACTGCGCGCCGGTGTTGTTCGCCGATACCCAGGCCGGGGTTGTCGGGGCGGCCCATGCCGGTTGGCGCGGGGCGGTGTCCGGCGTGATCGAGCAAACCATCGCGGCTATGGTCGCACTCGGCGCCCAGCCCGGGCGCATCGCCGCCGCGGTCGGCCCCTGTATCGGGCAGGACTCCTATGAGGTCGGCCCCGACCTGCGTGACGCGGTCCTGCTGAATGCCGCAACCGATAGCATATTCTTCGTCCCTGGCCGGCGGGAGGATCGCTGGCAGTTCGACCTCGCCGGCTATTGCGCCGCGCGTCTGAACGCCGCCGGCGTTGGCAGCGTCGCTGTCACCGGGGCCGATACCCTGGCGGATGAGGCGCGGTTTTTCAGCCACCGCCGCCGGACGCTCGCCGGCGCCGGCCCGATCGGGCACCAGATTTCGGTGATCGTGCTTGGTTAGGCGGCTTTTAAAAATAATCGCCGGGGTTGTGGCACGGTCGGCCGAAGCCCGTCATGCCGACGGAGGTCGGTATCCACGACTTTCTCTGTTGGCCCATTGCAAGGCGTGGATGCCGACCT
>CAIUPC010000126.1 GCA_903900905.1 uncultured Acetobacteraceae bacterium | reverse complement strand
TCACCGCCGGCAGCATCACCGGCAGCATCACCGGTCAGGATGGCTTTGGAGGGACGGTTAACTTCAACCTCGCGTCCAATGGCACCTTCGCGACCGGCGGCAATATCGGCGGCGTTGATAATGTCAACGTGAACTCCGGCAGGCTGTCGGTCACGTCGGGCAACACCATCACCTCGTCGCTGTCCACGACCGCGGGTGTCAACCTTGCCGGCAATAATGTTGGTCTGTCCAATAGCGGTCTGATCCAGACCAGCACCGATCAGGGCACCGTTGTTTCGGTTGCCGCAGGCGTCACCGGCGCTGCGATTTTCAACACCAAGACCGGCACGATTCTCGCCAGCGGGGATACCTCCACCGGCATCAATGTGATCGGTTCGGCGACGACGATCGATAACAGTGGCACGATCAACGCGAGCGGGGTCAACAACGCGACCGGCATTCTGGTGGGTGGCAGCGTCGCCACCATCACCAACAACGCGACCGGGGTCATCCTCGCGAACGGTGGTGGCAATGATACCGGCATCCGCGTCGCGGCCAGCGGCACTGTGGATCTGATTGCCAATAGCGGTTCCATCTCCGCACCGACGGCTGACAGCGGATTTGGTGTGCAGGTGGCCGGTATTGCTGGTTCGATCACGAACGCGGCTTCGGGGCTGATTACCGGCGGTTACGGCGGTGTTTTCGTCAATGGTTCCGGCAGCATCGGCACGATCACCAACGCGGGTAAAATCACGGCGACCGGGACCTATGGCGCCGGCGTCTATGTCGCGGCCGGCAGCATCACCAGCATTGTCAATATGGCCTCCGCGGTCATTTCCGGTAATGTTTCCGGTGCCAACGCGGTCTGGATCGGCGATAACGCCACCGTGGGTTCAATCAATAACCATGGCACGCTGTCGTCGGTTGCCTCCGGCGCGGGCGCCGCGGTTCTGATCTATGGCACGCTTGGTTCGTTGACCAACCAATCCGACGGTCTGATCACGTCGACAGGCAACGATATTTTCATCAGCAATTCGCAGGTTGGCACGATCGTCAACAACGGCACGATGGTGTCGACCGGTGCCGCCGCGATCCTGTTTGACAACAAGGGCGTGAGCGTCGGGTCCGTTACCAACGGCATCAGCAACGCTGCCAGCGGGCTGATCCAGGGCGGCACGGTCGGCGGGACGGTGATCGCGATCGACGCGCGCCTCGCGGTAGCCGATCAGCTGATTAATACGTCGGGTTCGATTATTGGTGATGTTCTGCAGGGCACGGGTAAGGACGTCCTGAACGTCAATGCCGGGCGCATCAGCGGCGATATCATTGGCCAGACGGGGTCCCAGGGCACGGCCAACTTCACGCTTGGCAATGGCAATACCTACGTCACCGATGGCAACATTCTGCAGGTTGATACGATCAACCTGACGTCCGGCACGCTCTCGGTCAGCGCCGGCAATACGATCACCGCCTCGACCGCGACCAATTACGGCGTGCACATGACCGGCACCGCCACGGGTCTGTCCAACAGCGGCACGATCACGGCCACGGGGGCCGGCGGCATCGCGGTGGACGCGTCCAATGGCAATACCGTTGGTGTGATCATCAACAACGCCGGCGGCGTGATCGACGGCGACAGCCGTGGTCTGGACGTCAACAATGCGACCCTCGTCCAGAACGACGGCTCGATCAACAGCGCGTCCGGCATTGCCGTGAACGTGTTTGGCACTGCCAATACCATTGCCAATACCGGCATCATCACGGGTGCCCAGATCGGTGTTTCCACCGGCAATGTGGCGACGATCACCAATAGCGGCAGCATCTCGGGCACGATCGGCGTTAACCTGGCTGGCAACACCACCATTCTGACCAATAAGTCCGGGGGGGTGATCAGCGGCGGGGTGACCGGCGTGTTGGTGACCAAATCCGGTTCCCTCGGGACCCTGAGCAACAGCGGCTCGATCAGCGGCGGCATCTACGGCGTCTTTAATTCTGGTGGCACGATCACCAACCTGACCAACACCAGCAGTGGTGTGATCGCTGGCGACAATGGCAGCGGCGGTGGTACCGGCGTTTTCAACAGTGGCCAGATGGGTACTCTGACCAATAGCGGCTCGATCAGCGGCGGCTTTTCCGGGATTTTTAATACCGGCACGATCGGCACCCTGACCAACAGCGGCATGATCAGCGGCGGCAGGCTTGGCATCGGCGTGTCTGGCGGCCTGATTACCACGCTCACCAACCAAAGCGGCGGTACGATTTACGGGAATGGCTTCGGGATCAATGTCTACGCTGCATCGGGTGTCATCACCAGCCTGACCAACAACAGCGGCGGCGTGATCGCGGGCGGCGGCTCCAGCGCCGGCACCGGCATCCGCAATGGCGGCACAATCGGGACCCTGAGCAACAGCGGCTCGATCAGCGGCGGCACTATCGGCATCAACAGCCTCGGCACGATCACCAGCCTGACCAACAACAGCGGCGGCGTGATCGCGGGCAACCTCGGCGCGACCAGTGGCACCGGCATCCAAAACTCCGGTACCATCGGGACCCTGAGCAACAGCGGCACGATCAGCGGCGGCGGTTATGGCGTCTTCAACGCGGGTGGCACGATCGTCAGCCTGACCAATGCAACCGGCGCGGTGATCCGGTCGGGCGATCTGGTCGGCAAAAGCGGCACTGGCATCTACAACACCGGCACGATCGGCACGCTGACCAACAATGGTACGATCAGCGGTGGATATTCCGGCATTTATAACCTCGGGAAGGCTGCCACGATCAGCACCCTGACCAACAGCGGTCTGATCAGCGGCAACCGGATTGGTATCGGTAACGATGGCGGCCTGATCAGCACGCTGACCAACCAAAGCGGTGGCTCGATCAGCGGTGGCACCACCGGCATCCGTAATTACAGCGGCACGATCGGCTCACTGAGCAACAACGGCACGATCAGCGGCACGTCCGGTGCGGGCATCTGGAACGAAGGCACCATCGGCTCGATCACCAACGGGACGACCAGCGTCACCGGCGCGTTGATTTCCGGTGGCACGCAGGGTGTGCGCAACACCGGCACGATCACGACGATCAGCAACTTCGCGACGATCAGTGGCGGCTCGAGCGGCATCGATAACAGCGGCAACATTGGCTCGATCACCAATGGCGCCACCAACGACACGACCGCGCTGATCAACGGCGGCGCGGTGGGCATCCTGAATTCGGGCAGCATCGGCTCGGTCTCGAACTTCGGGACGATCAAGGACGCGCTCTCCGCCGGCATGTCGAACAGCGGCACGATCGATACGATCACCAACGGCGCGTCGTCGGTGACCGGAGCGCAGATCGTGGGCGCGGCGGGCTTGGCGAACTCTGGCCTGATCACCACGATCACCAACTTCGCCACCATCTCCGGCACGGCCGGGGCGGGTGTTTCCAACAGCGGCACCATCACCACGATCACCAACAACGCCAGCGGGCTGATCACCGGCGCCGCGGCGGGCATCAGCACCACCGGTAGCATTGGCACGGTTACCAATGCGGGAACCATTTCGTCGGCCGGTTCGGCGGTCGCGGTCGGGGCTGGCGGTGTTATCGGCACGCTGACCAATACCGCTGTGATCACCTCCACCGGCTCCGCCGGCGCGGGCGTCGCGGTGGCTAACGCGGGCTCGCTGGGCGTGCTGAACAACGGCACCAACGCGGTCATCTCCGCGACCGGCACAAACGGTGTGGGCGTCAATAACCAGGGCTCGATCGATACCTTCAACAACCTCGGCACCATCGCCGCCCCGACGGGCACCGCGATCCTGGTTGGCCCGAAGGGCACGGTTACGAACGGGATCACCAACGCGATCACCGGCCTGATCACCAGCGGCACGACCTCCGCCCCGGGCACGGCGATCGACGACCGGACGGCGACGAATGCCTTGAAGGTGACCACCGCGGGCACGATCATCGGCTCGATCCTGCAGGGCACGACCAACGACGTTCTGACCGTCCAGGGCGGGAAGATTATCGGCAATATCACCGGCCAGGACGGGGCGGGCGGCTCGGTGCTGTTCAACCTCGGCACGCTGGCGGGCACGAGTGCGACCTTCAACACCGCCGGCAACATCACCAATGTTGACACGGTCAACCTGAATATCGGCACGCTGAACGTGACGGCTGGTAATACGCTGGCGGCTTCGACGGTCGGGGTCTCGGCGCTGACGTTGAACGGCACCAATGTGGTGCTGAACAACAGCGGCCTGATCACCTCGGGCGTGAGCGCGGGTGCGGGCCTGCTGCTGGCCTCCGGCGTCACGTCGGGGACGGTCACCAACAACAGCACGGGCACGATCCAGTCCACCGGCACCAGCGGTTCGGCGTTCCTGGTCAAGGGCACGACCGCGAGCATCGTCAACAACGGCACGATCACGTCGAGCGGCACCAATGGTGCCGGCCTGAACGTGGCTTCCACCGGTTCGGTGGGCAGCTTCTCGAACGCGGCGACGGCGCTTGTGCAGGCGACCAGCCCGGGTGGCGTGGGCGTGACTATTGCTGGCACGATGGGGACGCTGGCGAACAGCGGTTCGATTAACGGCACGGCGGCTGGTGTGAACCTGACGTCCACCGGCAAGCTGACGCAGTTGACCAACAGCGGCACGATTTCCTCTGCCAACACCGGCGTTCTGAACGCCGGCAGCATCACGACAGTGCTCAACACCGGGGTGATCTCTGGGACCACGCTGGCGGGTCTGTCGAACAGCGGCACGATTGGTTCGATCACCAACGGCTCGACCAGCGCTACCTCGGCGCTGATCAGCAGCGGTAACCAGGGTGTTGTTAACAGTGGCTCGCTCTCGACGCTGACGAACTTTGGCACGATCAGCGGGAGCTTGCAGGGCGTTTCCAACTCGGGTTCGGCTGGCACGGTCACGAATACCGGGCTCATCACCGGCGGCAATCAAGGTGTGCAGATCACGGGCACCGGCACGCTGACCGCGCTGAACAACAATGCCGGCACGATCGCGGCGACGGGTACCGGCGCGGGTGTGTCGGTGGCCGGTAACCTCGGCACGATCACCAATGCCGCGCTGATCAGCGGCGGCACCGCGAGTGTCTTCAACAGCGGCATTCTGGTGGGCGGCTCGGTCACCACGTTGAGCAATACCGGCACGGTGAATGGCCCGTTTGGTGTGTTTGTCACCGGCACGCTGTCCACGATCACCAACAGCGCGCTGATCCAGGGCCAGAACGGCGCCGGTATCAACTTCAGCAGCACCGGGGTCGGCACCAGCATCGGCAACACCGGCACGGTGACCGGCACGTCCTCCGGCGTCGCGATCAGCGGCAACATGGGCACGATCACCAATGGTGGCACGGCGAATGCGGCCGCGGTCATCAGCGCGACCGCAGCCAGCGGCGTTGGCCTCGTCGTCCTTGGCACCATCGGTTCCGTCGTCAACTTCGCGTCCATCGCGGCGGCGAACGGGGTCGCGATCTCCGTTGGCGCAAGCGGGAAGGTGACCAACGGGATCACCAACACGAGTTCCGGCCTGATCACCAGCGGCACGACTGCGGCGCCGGGCACGGCGATCGACGCTTCGGCGGCGACGAATGCGCTGACGGTGAACACGGCGGGCACGATTATCGGCGCCATCCTGCAAGGGAAGGCGGCCGACGTCCTGAACGTCACGGCGGGCGACATCTACGGCAACATCACCGGCCAGAGCTCGGCGGCCGGCACGGTCAACTTCAACCTCGGCGGCAGCGGCCTGTTCACGACGCATGGCAATATCAGCCAGGTGGACAATGTCCTGTTGAACTCCGGCACCCTGGCGGTGTCTTCGGGCAACACGCTGCAGGCTTCTTCGGTCGGGACTTCGGCGCTGACGCTGAACGGCACCAACGTGGTGCTGAGCAATAGCGGTCTGATCACCTCGGGCGTGAGCGCGGGTGCGGGCGTGCTGCTGGCCACTGGCGTGACCTCGGGGACGGTTACGAACAACACCTCCGGCACGATCCAGTCCACGGGCATCGCCGGGTCGGCGTTCCTGGTCAAGGGCACGACCGCGAGCATCGTCAACAACGGCACGATCACGTCCAGCGGCACCAACGGCGTCGGCCTGAGCGTGGCCTCCACCGGGTCGGTGGGCACGTTCACCAATGCTGCCACCGCGTCCGTACTTGCGACCGGCGGAAGCGGCCTGGGTGTGATGATCTCCGGCTCGCTGGGCACGCTGAGCAACAGCGGCACGCTGGCCGGAAACCTGGATGGCGTGCTCGTTCAGAGCAGCGGCACGCTCGGGACGCTCTCGAACAGCGGCTTCCTTGCCTCCACCAGCACGGTTACGAGCAGTGGCGGCACCGGCGTTTTCGTCGTGGGCACGCTGACCACCCTGTCGAATTCCGGCACGATCCAGGCCGTTAGTGGCAATGGTCAGGCGATTGGCGTGCTGGGCAAGGTGGGGACGATCTCCAACACGGGCCTGATCCAGGAAACCGCCAGTGGCGGCGCTGGTATCATCCTAAGCGGCGCTGGCACGGTCACGTCGGTTGTGAACACCGGCACGATCCAGGCCTCGGGTGGTTCGGGCATCTGGCTCTTCAGCGGCACTGCCCAAATCGGTTCTGTGACCAACAACACCGGCGGGGTCATCAGCGGTGGCGATGCCGGTTTCACGCTGGTCAATGGCACGGGGATCGGCACGATCACCAACAATGCCACGATCACCGGCGGCACCAACGGCATCAACAATCTCGGCTCCATCACAACCCTCACCAACAATGCCCTGGTGCAGGCGACCGGCACCGCGGGCGTTGGTGTCAAAGTGGGCTCCACCGGCACGATCGGGACGATCGGGAACACGGCCGGGGCGACGATCTCGGG
>CAIUPC010000125.1 GCA_903900905.1 uncultured Acetobacteraceae bacterium | reverse complement strand
GACCAAGGTTTCCGCAGGTGCCGCGATTGGTCCCCGGGACAAGCCCGGGGATGACGGGAGTACGGGGATGACGCGGAGTACAGGGATGACAGGGGTACGGGTGGTTTATGCCAGTGTCATCTACCATGACCCCGCAATCGCCACGCCCCCCCACCTGCCCCATCGATAGCACTTCATTTATCAGTGACTTCCACGCTATAGTTCCACTCACGCCGTAGGGTCGGCGTAAGTGGGGACATCCAGCATGGCCAGTCGAACAACCGCGGCGGAGGTACGCCGCCTCGCCTCCCCGGCGGTGAAAGCGCTGATGAGCCGCCGTGGCGCGGAATTCGGGGGCTTTCTGCTGGGTCTGATGGGGTTGATGGCGCTGTTCGCGCTCGGCTCCTACGACCCGCTCGACCCCTCCCTCAACACCGCCACCACCCGGCACGCCAGTAATCTGGCCGGCCAGGGCGGCGCGATGATCGCTGACGTGTTGCTGCAGGGATTCGGGCTGGCCGGGGTTTTGCCGGGCGTCGCCATGCTGACCTGGGCCGGGCGCATCGTGACCCATCGCGGTATCGGCAGCCTGGCGGCGCGGTTGGCAGCCCTGCTGTCGGCGCTGCCGTTGCTGGCCTCGGTCCTGGCGAGCATTCCGGGGGTGCAGTCTCTGACCTGGCCAGCGACCTCCGGCCTGGGTGGCGCCATTGGGCTGCTGCTCTCGAAGGCCACGCTGGCCATGGCCGAAGACGCGTTTGGTCCTGTTGGCGCCATCTCGGTCTGGGTCGCCGCGGCGGCGGTCGCAATCACCCTGGCAGTGCTGGCGCTGGGTCTGTCGACTTCGGAATGGAAGGCCGCCGGGCGCGCCACTGCCTCCGCCGCGCGTCTTTCGGTGCATACCGGGCGCGGCGCGGCGGGCTCCCTGGCCCGCGGTGCCAGCATGATGGGCGTGTCCAGCTGGCTGAGCGGGCTGACCGCCCGCACCCCGCCAATGGCACCGAAGCCCATGCGCGAACCACCCATCAGCCGGACCGCCCAGGAACTCAGCCCGGTGCCGGAAACGGTGGAAAAAATCCTGCCCGAGCAGCCGGCTCTGGTCGCTGACAAGCAAACACGTCCGGGCGCGAAAGTGCGGGCAATGGTGCCGCCGAAGCCGCCCACGCCGGTGCAGCCCTCGCTGCCGCTGCCGGAGTCCGGCTGGCGGGCACCGTCGCTTGATCTGCTGACGCCACCGCCCGCGCGGCCGGCCGCCGGCCCGAGTGAGGAAGCGCTGCAAGCCAATGCGCGCCTGCTGGAGACCGTGCTGTCCGACTATGGCGTGCAAGGCAGTATCGTCGAAATCCGGCCCGGTCCGGTGGTGACGCTGTATGAACTCGAACCCGCGCCGGGCATCCGCAGCGCCCGGGTTATCGGCCTGGCCGATGACGTCGCGCGCAGCCTCTCGGTCACCGCGGTGCGCATCGCCACCGTGCCGGGCCGCAACGTCATCGGCATCGAAGTCCCCAATGCGAAGCGGGAGACGGTTTATCTGAGCGAGATCCTGTCCAGCGATGAGGTGCAGAAGGCCTCCGGCCGGATGATCCTGGCGCTGGGCAAGGATATCGGCGGCACCTCGGTGGTCACCGACCTCGCCCGCATGCCGCATCTGATGATCGCCGGCACCACCGGATCGGGCAAATCCGTCGGCGTCAATGCCATGATCCTGTCGCTGCTGTACCGGATGTCGCCGGATCAGTGCCGCTTGATCCTGATCGACCCCAAGATGCTGGAACTGTCGATCTATGAGGGCATCCCGCATCTGATGGCCCCGGTCGTGACCGAACCCGCCAAGGCGGTGACCGCCCTGAAATGGACGGTGCGGGAGATGGAGCGCCGCTATCGCGCCATGAGCCAGCTCGGCGTGCGCAATATCGGCGGCTACAACGACCGCGTGACCGAAGCCCGCTCCAAGGGCGAAGTCGTCACCCGCCGGGTGCAGACGGGCTTCGACCCCGACAGCGGCACCCCGACGTTTGAGGATCAGCCGCTGGCGCTGGAAGCCCTGCCCTTCATCGTCGTGGTCGTTGATGAGATGGCCGATCTGATGATGGTGGCGGGGAAGGAGATTGAGCAGGCGGTGCAGCGGCTGGCGCAGATGGCGCGCGCGGCGGGCATCCACGTGATCATGGCGACGCAGCGGCCCTCCGTCGATGTCATCACCGGCACCATCAAGGCCAACTTCCCGACGCGCATCAGCTTCCAGGTGATCTCCAAATTCGACAGCCGCACCATCCTGGGCGAGCAGGGGGCGGAGCAGCTGCTGGGCATGGGCGACATGCTGTTCATGCAGGGTGGCGGGCGCATTACCCGGGTGCATGGCCCGTTCGTCTCGGATGACGAGGTCGAGAAAGTGGTGGCCTTCCTGCGCGAGCAGGGCGAGCCGGCCTATGTCGAGGAGGTGACCGAAGCCGTCGAAGGCGATACCGTGGCGGGCAGCATCGCGGATGCCAGCGAGGGCGAAAAGGGCCTGTTCGACCAGGCGGTGGCGATCGTGGCCCGGGATGGGAAGGTTTCGACGTCTTATATCCAGCGCCAGCTGCGGATTGGGTATAACCGGGCCGCGGATCTGATCGATCAGATGGAGCGGGAGGGGATTATCACCGCGCCTGGGGCTTCCGGGAGGCGGGAGATTCTGGTTCGCCGGACGGGGGATGAGGACTGAGGGCTAACTCCACGTCAATCTCAACAATTTCAGTCGATATTGTTCGCCTGCAGGAAAAGAGATTGCGAGAGTGAGTCAAAGAATTTTTGGAATGGTGCCGGATCTGACAATTCATGCTGGTTGAGCTGACCTGACGCCCGAACAGCCGTTCGGGTCCCGCCAAGAGGCCGAAGCGATACGGTAAAGCGGACAAGGTCCGCGCCATTGCGCGTCGCGCTGACCGTGCCCAATACATTGTCTGCCCGTTCCACGATGAAGCCCAGGTCCTGCAGTGTTGCAATGACCGCCTGGAAGACCTTCGCCTGGTCTTTTGTATCGAATACACGCGTCGAAATTGCTCGCTGGGCAGCCTGCGTATTTGTCGTCGCCAATACCTGCGTTCGGCTGTCCATTTGACAACCAGGCAACAAGGCAACGAAAAGAATACTGGTTACGAATTTTTTCATTGGCCTAAATCTCATGCGCTGTAAGGAAGACCGACTGGGCGAGCTTCTCGAAGAAACCACGATATATCTCTGAATCAGTCAGAGTGTCGCCACGTGGAAGGGTCGCACCGGGAGCAAAACTGACCCGCTGAAAATTCACCCGCACCGAGATGGCTCGGGTATCTTCTATTGATCTGAGAACCACTTGCGCCCGGATGCGAGCCCCTGCCAGCTTCGATGCCACAATCACACCGAACTGCGGCTGGGTCTCCTCAATGGTGAAGCCCAGGTCCTGCAAGACCCCGACCGATGCCTGCAACATAAGATTGCGATCGGTGGTATCGAAGCGGCGGCTTTCGCGAACGCGCTCCGCCGTCACCGGGGCCGTGGAGGTCAGTGCCGCGGCCTGCCGCTCCGGACTGGGAGCGCAGCCAGCAACGGCCGCGACAAAAACTGCGAACAGGCACCGACGCATCATCAACCTCAGAAGCTGCTGGATCGATAAGAGAAATCGCGCACCCGGCTGACCTCATCAAAGCGGATTATAATGGTGAGGGTCTTTTGTGTCGTCTGGGTCGCACCCGCCCGGCCGCTTACGCCCGCCAGGAAGAGTGCGTTCACACCACCACTGCTCGATGAGTATACCGTTTCGGTAGACAGCTTATCGTAAACCCAGGTTTCCCGGCGGCGGTCGTCGGTTGTGACCATGTTCGGCGAACCCAGCGCGGCGACGACATCAGCACCGCTCATCCCGACGCGGATTTCCCGCTGCACGGTGCCGAGGGTCACCTTATTGGCCGCATCCGAACCAGCGGCGACATCGCGAGCATGGTCCGCAGCCGAACCGCATCCCGCCAGCAACAGGATTGAGAACAGTATAGCCTTGTTAGCAATGCGCTTGGTCACGATCCAGATCTCCAGCTTGTGGGATTAAGGCTTGGTCTCGGCTTTGGTTGGTTTCACCGCCGCCTTACGGTCGGCCGCGGAGTTCACTTCAGCCACCGGCCGCACGGCGTCGGGGATCGTGTCACTGACCGGTGCTTCGATGGGTTGACGGCCCATCACTTCGGCCAATGGGCGAAAGAAATTCTGGGCGTAAAACTCCGGATCATCGACCTGAGCTTCCTTGCCAAACCCAAGAACTGTCGCATTCGCCCTGACAATGGATTGGCCAGCCGCAGCCGGGCGAACGACGACGGCCATGCGCAGGACCGCGGATCGGGTGCCGGATACCGTGCCCGCCTCCGTCTCGGCCCGGGTGATACGATAGCCCAGGCCATGCAAAGTCGCGATGACGCTCCGCATGGCCGAATTATCGTCGCCCGCCACCAGGCGTGTCTGCATCGCGCGGAGTTCCACCGGACTTTTCTGGCTGGCGACAAATTGATCCCGTGGCACCGGGGTGCATGCCCCGAGAGAGACGAGAAACCCGGCCGCGATCGGCAGTAAACGGCTCATCGTGCTGCACCCCGGCTCAATCCTTCGCGTAGTTTGTTGGCAAACCCATCCGCGAATTCAGGCTGTGTCAACAGTTCAACACGAGAAGCCCTATTCGTATCCGTTACAATACGCTCAAACGATACACGCATCGTCGTATCACGTTTCCCAAAAGGCCGCGTCGTTACCGTTACGCGCACCACTTGATCCGTGTCCCACACGGGATTGTAGCGCACCCCGACCACGGCGAGGGCGATCGTTGCCGCCACCTGTGCTGCAACCTGTCCGGTCTCGGTCGCGTCCCGCTCTTTGCTGCCAGCCAATACGCCGTAGCGCGGCGCGCTTTCCTCAACGTTAAAACCAAGATCTTGCAGGACCTGTGTGGCTTCGAGCAGAACCGCCGGTTCGGCGGCCTCGGGGAATTGGAATACATGCTTTTGCCGCAAAGAGATTTCCTCAGGCCCCGGGTACCCGACCTGCAGCGCCTTCTTGTTGGCCCAATTCGGATCGGGTTGACAGCCCGCCAACAAAAATACGAGTGCGGGCAAGCCGAATTTCGACCGTCTAATACGACACCAATCCAGCATTAAGACGCCCCTACCATTTACACTCAGTAAGTATCTTGCCCAGCCCAGGCCGAACTGTCAACTAACGCGGCGGGACTTTATCGCCTTGGGATCATCGCGTGAAACCGCGGCTGAACCGACTTCGGCAGCCAATTTCAGGCGCCCGCTGGAATACTGCTATACTCCCCCAGCCAACCCCGAAAGCCCCGCCATGGAATGGGACGCCCCTGCCATCATCCTGGACGCCCGCCCCTATAACGAGGGCGACGTCATCGCCACCGTCATGACGGCGGATCACGGGCTGCACCGGGGCCTCGCCAAAGGCGGTGCCGCCCGCGCCAACGCGGCCCTCTGGCAGGCCGGCAATTTCGCGCAGGTGCGCTGGACGGCGCGGCTGGCGGATCAGCTCGGCGCGTTCCGGGCGGAATTGATCCATGCCAACGCCGCCCAGGTCCTGGACGACCCCCTGGCGCTGGCGATGCTGTCCGCCGTCTGCGCCACGGCGGAGGGCGCGCTGCCGGAGCGCGACCCCCACCCGGCGGTGTTCGCCGGCCTGCTGCGGCTGATCGCGCATATCCCGCTGGGCGCCACCATGCTGCCCGAGCTGATCGCGTGGGAGACGACGCTGCTGAGGGAACTCGGCTACGGGCTGGACCTGACCCGGTGCGCGGTCACCGGGGCGACAGCGGGGCTCGCCTATGTCTCCCCCCGCTCCGGCCGCGCGGTGACGGCGGAGGCGGGCGAGCCCTACAAAGACAAGCTCCTGAAACTCCCCGGCTTCATGGTCGGCGGCAATATCGCCACCGCCCAGGACCATAGCGACGGTTTGCGCCTGACCGGGCATTTCCTGGCGCGCGACGCCTTCGGTCATCGCCACCGGCCGCTGCCCCAGGCGCGCGTCATGCTCTACGACCGCGTCGCCACGTTGGCGGCGGATACGTCCCTGTAGCGCCCACCGGGTGCCTTTCCGCCACCGGGATGCGTCGGCGATCGCGATACCTTGACAGAACGGCATCGTCGGGAGACATCACGGCGATGCCTCGGACGGCAGCGCCGAAGGGCCGAAGCGCCCGCGGCGTGCTTCGCGCTCCGCGGCGATCGACAACAAAGGTCACCCCCATGTCGCATCGTCTGACACGCAGGGGCGCACTCGGCGCGGTTCTCGGAATGGTCGCGGGTGGGACCGCGCGGGCGGCGGATGCCGCGGCGCTGCTGAATGTCTCCTACGACCCCACGCGGGAACTGTACCGCGACTTCAACAAAGCCTTTGTCGCTCAGTGGAAAAAATCGTCCGGTCAGACGGTCGCCATCAACCAGTCGCACGGCGGGTCAGGCGCGCAGACACGGTCGGTGCTGGACGGGTTGCAGGCCGACGTCGTGACGCTGGCGCTGGCGGCGGATATCGACGCGCTGGCGCGGCGCGGCCTGCTCGCCACCGACTGGCAGACGCGGTTGCCGAACAATGCCTCGCCCTACACCAGCACCATCGTGTTCCTGGTCCGCAAGGGCAACCCGAAGCAGATCGCGGACTGGGGCGATCTGACGAAGCCGGGGGTGGAGGTCATCACGCCGAATCCCAAGACATCCGGCGGCGCCCGCTGGAACGTGCTCGCGGCCCTCGCCTGGGCACGGCGCCAGCCCGGTGCGACCGCGGAGACCGAGGAAGCGTATCTGCGCGCGCTGTTCCGTCAGGTGCCTGTGCTGGATACCGGCGCCCGCGGCTCCACCACCACCTTCGCCCGGCGCGGCCTGGGCGATGTGCTGCTGGCGTGGGAGAATGAGGCCCATCTGGCGCGCAAGGAATTCGGCGAAACCGATTTCGCAATCGTCACGCCCAGCGTCTCGGTTCTGGCCGAACCGCCCGTCGCCGTGGTGGACAGTGTCGCGGACAAGCGTGGCACCCGAACACTGGCCGAAGCCTATTTGCGCCATCTCTACACGGCGGAGGGGCAGGACATCGCGGCCCGCAACTTCTACCGTCCGAGAGATGCCGCCATCGCGGCACGCCACACATCCGTCTTCCCCACCATCGCAATGGCCACGATCGAGGATTTCGGCGGCTGGGACAAAGCCCAGGCGGCGTATTTCGCCGATGGCGGGCTGTTCGATCGCGTATTCACGCCCGGCAAATGACCCGCCGCTCCGCCCTCCCGGGGTTCGGCCTCACGCTCGGCATTACCTTGACCTGGGTGTCGCTGATCGTCCTGATCCCCCTGGCCGCGTTGATGCTGCGTCCCTGGGAACTCGGCTTCGCGGGCTTCTGGGCCTCGGTGACCGAACCGCGCGTCCTCGCCGCCCTGCAACTGAGTTTCGGCGCCGCCGCCCTGGCGGCGGCAGTGAACGTGCCCCTGGGACTGCTGATCGCCTGGGTCATGGTGCGCTACCGCTTTCCCGGCCGGCGCATCGCCGATGCGGTCATCGACATGCCGCTGGCCCTGCCGACAGCCGTGGCGGGTATCGCCCTGACCGCGCTGTTTGCCCCAAAGGGCTGGCTGGGCGAGGCACTGGCGCCCCTGGGAATCAAAGTCGCCTACACGCCGCTCGGCGTCCTGATGGCCTTGATTTTCGTCGGCCTGCCATTCGTGGTCCGCATCGTCGAACCCGTCATCCAGGACCTGCCGGTGGATGCCGAGGAAGCGGCCGCCGTGCTGGGCGCGACCCGGTTCCAAACCCTGCGCCGCGTTGTCCTGCCCGCCCTGGCCCCAGCGCTGCTGACCGGTTTCGGCGCCGCCCTGGCGCGCGGTGTCGGCGAGTACGGGTCCGTCATCTTCATCGCCGGCAACCGGCCGATGGTCAGCGAGATTGCCCCGCTGCTCATCGTGATCCGGCTGGAGCAGCTGAATTACGCCGGCGCCGCGTCGCTCGGCCTCGCGATGCTCGCGATCTCGTTCGCCATATTGCTGACCATCAACCGTCTGCAACGCCGGATGGCCTGACCCCCCGACGGCCCCCCCCCCCGGCGGACCCACGGCCGGTGACCGGACTGGCGTCGCGGGCGTAACCGGCAACGTTCTGCTTGCCGCCGCCGCGGGAATCGCGGACATCGGGCCATGCCCCGTTCTCACCCACCTCGACATCCCGACGCGGACGCCCCGATCGCGGGTCCCGCGCGCCCGGCCCAACGCCGGTGGGACCTGGCCGCGCTGCGCCGCCGCCTGGCCATCGGCCTCGCGCTATCGGCGATGGCGATCCTGCTTGTCCTGCCGCTGGTCCTGATTTTCACCGAAGCCCTGTCCAAAGGGCTCGATATCGCGCTCGAGGCGCTGGCGGAGCCGGAGGCCTGGTCCGCGATCCGGCTGACCCTGACCGTGGCCGCCATCGCGGTGCCGATCAACGCCATTTGCGGCACTGCCGCCGCGTGGTGTATTGGCCGCTTCGAATTCCCCGGCCGGGCGCTGCTCACCACTCTGATCGACCTGCCGTTCTCGGTATCGCCGGTGATTTCCGGCCTGGTCTGGGTGCTGCTGTTCGGCGCCAACGGGTATTTCGGCGCATGGCTTGACCGGCACGATGTGCGGATCGTCTTCGCCTTGCCGGGCCTGGTGCTGGCCACGATGTTCGTGACATTTCCGTTCGTCGCCCGCTCCCTGATTTCCCTCATGCGCGAACAGGGCGCGGCGGAGGAAGAAGCCGCCCTCACCCTCGGCGCCAATGGCTGGCAAATCTTCGTCCGCGTGACCCTGCCCAATATCTTCTGGGCGATGCTGTACGGCGTTCTGCTGTGCAATGCCCGCGCGATGGGCGAATTCGGCGCGGTCGCGGTCGTATCGGGCCATATTCGCGGCCAAACCCTGACCATGCCGCTCTATGTCGAGGCATTGTTCAACGACTACGAATGGATCGGCGCCTTTTCCGTCGCCGCGCTCTTGTCCATGCTGGCCCTGGTGACATTGGCGCTGCGGATGCTGTTGGAATGGCGGATCGAACGGGACCGGAGTGCGGGCGTATGATGGTCGAAATGCGCGACCTGCGTAAGACATTCGGCGCCGCCGCGGCGCTCGACGGCCTGAGTCTGTCTGTCGGCAAAGGCGAGTTCCTGGCCCTGCTCGGCCCATCGGGCTCCGGTAAAACCACCTTGCTGCGGGTTCTCGCGGGACTGGAGTTCGTCTCGTCCGGCTCGATCGCAATCGGCGGACGCCCCATCCAGGACGTGCCGGCGCGGGAGCGCCAGATCGGCCTGGTGTTCCAGCATTACGCCCTGTTCCGCCACATGACCGTCGCGCGCAACGTCGCCTTCGGGTTGGAGGTGCGGCCCAAACGCAACCGCCCCTCCGCCGCCGCCATCCGCGACCGCGTGGCGGAATTGCTGGAGATGATGGAAATCGGCGACCTGGGCGGCCGGTATCCGGACCAGATTTCCGGCGGACAGCGCCAGCGGGTCGCTCTGGCGCGCGCTTTGGCCGTCGAACCGGCGCTGCTGCTGCTGGACGAGCCGTTCGGCGCGCTGGATGCCAAGGTACGGCGCAACCTGCGGGTATGGCTGCGGGCCTTGCACGACCGGATGGGACTGACGAGCATTTTCGTCACCCACGACCAGGCCGAGGCGCTGGACATGGCCGATCGGGTGGCGATTCTGCGAGCTGGCCGGATCGAACAGGTGGATACGCCGGACGCCGTGTCCCGCCACCCCGCGAACGATTTCGTGCGGGAGTTCATGCGATAGGCGCCCGCGCCCCGTCGCGGCAGGGGTATCGCATATGGCTTCCGGCGGGAGCGCACACGCGAAAAAGCCGTCATCCTCGGGCTTGACCCAGGGTGTCCGGTTTAACCTTGAGGCTGGGACTGCCATTTTTGCCGTCATGCTCGGGCTTGACCCGAGCACCCCCAAAGGATTCTGCCGCCAAAAACTATCACGTCTTATACCAACCCGTAAAATGAATGACGTACCGGCCATCGTTACCCGTCATGCCGACGCAGGTCGGCACCCCCGCCTTTCTCCTGTCTGACGCTGCAAAGTCGTGGATGCCGACCTCCGTCGGCATGACGGCGTTGGGGCGGTGCGGGTGAGTCAATGCCAACACG
>CAIUPC010000124.1 GCA_903900905.1 uncultured Acetobacteraceae bacterium | reverse complement strand
TTGTCCGGGCCACCTATCGCGGCACGGTGCGGTGGGGGTGGCCCGGACAAGCCGGGCCATGACGGGGAGAAAATACCGTTGTCCCCACCTGCCAAATTTTCGTTTCCGCGATGTGTGAACGCGGTAGGGTCAAGCCCGAGCATGACGCGGGGTGACCACCGGGGAATGACGAGGCGACTATGCCTCCTCGCTCTCACCACCTTCGCCATCGCCGCCCAGCAATCCTCCCTGTTCCTGGTCCTGACCCTGCTTCCTTGCCTGATCGCGCTCAATCCGCGGGCGTGGCGGGTGCTGGTCCTACCACCAGCCATCGCGATCACAGCACTCATCGCCGTCAATCTCGCCGGCCACGGCCGGGCCGCGATCTCCCCCTTCGGCAACGTCTTTCTCCTGGCCCGGGTGATCTACGACGGTCCCGGCCTGGCGGTCCTGCAGCGCGACTGCCCGGCGAGCGGATGGCGGCTGTGCCCCTGGCGCGACCAGTTACCCCCCACCTCCGACGATTTCCTCTGGCAACCCAACAGCCCGATCATCCTCTCCGGCGGCCACAAGGTCATCTCGGCGGAGGCCGGCGCGATCATCTCCGCCGCCTTGTGGCAGGCGCCGGGCCTGGAAGCCCGGGCCGCGCTGGCGAACGCGGCCGAACAACTCACCCGCTTCGACAGTGGCGATGGGCTGGAGCCCTGGCCCCAGCAGGTCACAACCTGGATCGAGCGGGACTTCCCCGCCTGGGAATCCGCCACCTACGCTGCCAGCCGTCAGGCCCGTGGCCTGCTGGCGATCCCCCCATGGTTGGGCCAGCTCCATCGCGCCGTTGCGATAACAGGCATCCTGGCCAGCCTGGTGCTCCTACCCCTGACCACACGACGGCACGCCGCGGCCGCGAAGCTCCTGCTGGTCGTTCTGATCGCCCTCCCCCTCTCCGCCGCCATCACCGGGGGACTGTCCACACCGCATGACCGCTACCAAAGCCGGATCATCTGGCTGCCCGCCTGGGTGGCCTTCCTCTCCGCCGGTGCGCTGGCGGCGCGGCGGGCATGAGGCCGCACATACTCTGGTCCGCCATCGAAGCCGGGGGCAGCGCCCTCTTCTCCGTCCTCGGCTCCTTCGTCATCGCCCATCTGATCGGCCCCGCCGAACTCGGTATCGGCGCGGCGGCCGCGGCGGTGCATGTCCTGCTCTGGGTCGGGGTAAACGCCTTGTTCGCCGACGCCCTGGTGCAACGGGCCGACGTCGACGAAGCGATCGCATCAAGTGCCTTTTGGGCCTCGGGCGCGGTGGGCCTGCTGGCGGTGCCCATCCAGATCGGATCCGGCTTCCTGCTGGCAACCGCGCTGGATGAGCCCCGCCTGATCCCGATCGGTCTGATCCTGGCACTGCCCTTGCCGCTCGTCGGTGCCGGCGGGGCCTTGCAAGGCATGGCAACACGAGGCCGCCGCTACGGCCTGCTCGCCGCCCGTACCCTGTTCGGCCAGGGCAGCGGCGCCGCGCTCGGCATCGCCGTCGCGCTCAACGGCGGCGGCTGCTGGGCGCTGGCCGCACAACTGGCGACGGCGTCCTTTGTCGGCGCGCTGACCTTGGTGCTGGCGGGGGGCTGGCGGCCGCGGATGGTCTGGAGTTGGCCCGTTATCCGGGCCTTGCTGGCGGTGGGGCTTCCGCTCACCGGCGCGACCATCATCCAAATCGGCCGCTACCGCCTGTTCGCCATTCTCATCGGCGGCACCGCCGGACCCGCGGCCCTGGGCCAGGTGCATATGGCATTCCGGCTGGTCGATACCGTCCGCGACCTCAGCTTCACCGCCCTCTGGCGGTTGATGCTGCCAATCATGGCCGAAGCCCAGCAGGACCGCCCGCGCCTGATCGCCGCGGTTGATCGGCTGCTGGCGCGTTCGGCCGCGGTGATGCTGCCCCTTTGCGCGGTGATGGCAATCGGTCTGGTTCCCATCGTTTCGCTGCTGCTGGGCCCGCGCTGGATGGAGGCCGGCCACGCCGCGTTGCCACTGGTGGGGTTGATGGTGCTGTCGGTGGCGATGTTCCCCTCCGGCGTGGCGCTGGTCGCGGCCGGGCATGCGCGCCAGGCTTTGTTCGCCAATATCGCCGGCATGGCTGCGACGGTCGCGCTGGTCCTCGCAATCCGGCCCACGAGTCCCAACGAAGCGGTCTGGGTCTGGTGCGCGGGCCAGGCCGCGGTCAGCCCCTATATCCTCTGGGCGAGCGCCCGGGCCCTGGGGGTGGGGTTGCTGCGGCCGATGGCGGGGATTGGCGGCGCTTTCCAGCGCGGGCTTTGACCGGGGACGGCCGGAAGTGGCACTATCCGTGACCAGCGTCCAACACTGCCCCCCATGAGGCCCCCATGCCCACCTATGACTATCAATGCGCGGCCTGCGGCCCCTTCCGCGATTCCTACCCCATGTCCGCTTATGCTAAGCCGCAACCCTGCCCCGGCTGCGGTGCTCTGGCGCCACGGGCATTGACCCTGCCGGCGATCGCCGGTGGCGCGCAGGAAAATGTCGCGGCGGCGCCAATGGCGTCCCATTCCGGGGGCTGCGCCTGCTGCGCCGCGCCGCGCCGGCTCACCGCCGAAGCGGTCTGATATACTCCCACTCCGCAAGAATCCGGACATTTGTTGCCCTTGAGGCCATTCTGGCAGCACCGTTATCCCGTCATGCCGACGCAGGTCGGCATCCACGCCTTCCCAGGCG
>CAIUPC010000123.1 GCA_903900905.1 uncultured Acetobacteraceae bacterium | reverse complement strand
CGCGCTGCCGAACAGCACCAGCTTCTTGCCCTGCGCCGCGCCGATGGTGAGGAAGGACATCAGCTCCACCAGACCGACGAAGCCCAGCACCAGCGCCAGGAACGGCACGACCAGCCGCAGGTAGGGCACCGTCAGCCGCCGCAACCGCCCGGCCGCGGCGATCGGTCCGTGTGCCAGGATCAGCCCGGACAGGCCGGCGGGCGCGAACATCACCATCGAGATGAACAGCACGCCGACATAGACCAGCCAGGAGTTCGACAGCAGGCTCACCCCGCTCTGCAACAGCGTAATCAGCACCGCCCCCAGGATCGGCCCGCCAAACACCGTGGTGCCGCCGATATAAGCCATCAGCAGCGCATTGGCCGAGAGCGGCGCGGCGAGGGCGTCGAAGGTCACGATCTCATAGGTGATCGCATAGAGCCCGCCGCCCACGCCGGCGAACAGGCCGGAGAGGCTGAATTGCAGGAAGCGCACCACGCGCGGGTCGTAGCCCATGAACTGCGCCCGCTCGTAATTGTCGCGGGTCGCGTTCGCCATCCGCCCCAAGGGCGTCTGGGTCAGGAAATACATCGACCCGGCGCAGATCAGCGTCCAGACCAGGATCAGGTAATAGACCTGCATGCCGGAGGCGTAGGTCAGCCCGAACAGGCTGTGGTCGATCATGCGATTGGTGGTGACCCCGCCCTCGCCCCCGAAGAACGAATGGAACATCAGCGCGGCGGTGGCCATCAGCTCGCCGATACCCATGGTGATCATGGCAAAGGCGGTGGCGCGCTGCTTGGTCGCCATGTAGCCAAAGATGAGCGCCAGGCCGAGCCCGGTCAGGCCGGACAGAAGCGGAATGACCTCCATCGGCAGCGGCAGGCTGCCGGCACCGGCGGCATTGAGGAAATGCACCGTCGCGTAACCGCCAATGCCGAAGAACGTGGCGTGGCAGAGGGAAAACAGCCCCGCCTGGCCCAGCAGCATGTTGTACGACAGCGACAGGATCACCATCATGCCCATCTGGCTGAGCATCGACAGCACGAAGCCGGAATCCCGGCCGGTTTGGAAATTATGAAAGGCCCAGGGGACCGCCAGCGCGAGCGCGACGGCGAACACCCATATCCAACGGGCACCGTTTCCGGAACGGGTCATGTGTCGCGTGTCCCCATCAGGCCGCGCGGGCGGAACAACAGGATCAGGATCATCATCGCGAAGGGCAGCAGCGCACCGATCCGGGCGATGGGAACCGTCAGGATCTCCGTCAGCAGATTATCGGCTTTGAGCGCCAGGCCCAGCGGGCGCAGCAGATCCGCCATGGAATAATCGATCACCACGGCGAAGGTCTGGATCAGGCCCATCAGGATGGAGGCGATGAAGCATCCCGCCAGCGAACCCAGACCGCCGAAGACCACGACCACGAAGACGATGGGTCCCATGGCCTCCGCCATGCCAGGCTCGGTCGTCTGGTAGTTGCCGCCGATAACCCCGGCGAGGCCGGCGAGCAGGCAGCCGCCCGCGAAGACGGTCGTGAACACCATCGGCACGTTATGGCCCAGCGCGCTGACCATGTTCGGATGCGTCAGCGCCGCCTGGATGATCAGGCCGACGCGGGTCTTTTTCAGCAGGAGCCAGGTGGACAGCAGCATGCCGCCGGAGATCAGCAGCATGAACGCCCGGTAGGCTGGGAAGTTGGCGCCGTAGATCTGGAACAGCGGGAAATCCAGCAGTGCCGGCACCCGGTAGGGCATCGGCAGCATGCCCCAGGTCATCTGCACCCCGCGCTGGACGATGAAGACCAGCCCGAAGGTGAAGAGCAGCTCGGCGATATGCCCGTTGTGATGGACCTTGCGCAGCCCCCAGATTTCAATCGCCGCCCCAATCGCCCCGCATAGCAGCGGGGCGATGATCAAAGCGG
>CAIUPC010000122.1 GCA_903900905.1 uncultured Acetobacteraceae bacterium | reverse complement strand
GGCTTCGCGTACCGAGCGGTCCTGGTCGGACAGCTTGTTCAGCGTGGCGCTGACGGTCAGCTCCTCCCCGTTCAGGGGGATGCGCATCGAGGCCATGGTCTCATCGAACAGCCGGCTCCAGGCTGCGCGCCCCGTGACCGCCTGATCGTGCAGCAGCTTCTCGACCTCATCAGACAGCTGGTGCGGACGGAACACGCGGAGGTCGCGCAGCCAGGGGGCATAGCGCGCCAAAGACGGGTCGCTCTGCTTGGCTTCCAGCACCGCATCATCCATGCGGTTCAGTTCGAGGGTAAAGAAAATCAGATGCGCGCTGATCAGCGTAATCCGCTCACTGACCGTCTGGTAAAACTGGCCGATGGTGGCAGAGGTGGAATCGCCCGCGAACAACAGCCCGGAATAGGAACCCAGACGGCCGAAGATTTCCTCGATCCGTTCATATTCGCTGATCGCGGCGGCCAGTTCGCCCCCGCTGAGCCCCGCCAGCTTGCCCTGGTATGCCGTTTCAAACGCCTGTGCGAGCTGATCCGCGAGGGCGAAATCGGCCTCGATCTCCGCGCTGGTGGGCGAGGGATACAGGTCGGTCAGGTCCCAGGACGGGAGGGTTTCGGCGGCGTCCGACATCGGTGGCAATCCTCAGGCTGGTGCGTTGACTCCCGATGTAAGGTAGGACCACGCGGTATAGAAGGGCCGACAGTCATGCGGCCGCATCATGGGAGGCTTTGTGCGCACTTACCCCACCTGGCCGAACCTGCCGGCGATGATGTTTGCCCGGGCGAAAGAGTGGCCGAACAAGCCGCTGCTGCGCTCGTACCGCGACGGTGCCTGGCATGGCATCAGCTGGGGGGAATTCGCCCGCATGGCCGCCTCCTGCGCCCGGCAGCTGCGCGCGGCGGGGGTTTCGGCCGGCGATCGGGTGATCATTTGCTCCGAAAACCGCCCGGAATACCCGATCGCCGAGACCGCGCTGATGGCCATCCGCGCCGTGCCGGTGCCGGCCTACACGACCAATACGGTGGCCGATCACGCGCATCTGCTGCGGGATTCGGGGGCGCGGGCGGTGATTGTGTCCAATCAGGAGCTGGCGGCGAAGCTGATCGAAGCGGGTGCGCTGGCCCTGGTGGTGGTGATGGATGCAGGGCCCACCGAGACTCTCCCCCTCCCCTTGAGGGAGGGGGAGACTCCTTCACAGCTTTTACACCTTCCCCAGCCTCCCCTTCCCCAGCCTCCCCCCCCTCCGCTGCGCGCAACCCTCCTCTCCTGGTCCAGCCTCGTCGCCGACACCGCGCCGCCTGACGATATCGCCGCTGAGGCCGGGCATATCCCCGCCACTGCCCTTGCCTGCCTGATCTACACCTCCGGCACGGGTGGCGCGCCCAAGGGCGTCATGCTGCCGCATCGCGCCATTCTCTCGAACTGCCAGGGCGCCTTTATCCTGCTCAAGCCGCTGAAGCTGGAGGATGAGACGTATCTGTCCTACCTCCCCGCCTCGCACGCCTATGAACACACTGTCGGCGGCTTCTTCCTGCCGAGTATCGGGACCGAGATCGTCTATGCCCGCGGGGTGGAGCACCTCGCCGCCGATATGCTCACCGTCCGTCCCACCATCATGACCGTCGTGCCGCGCGTGCTGGAGGTCATCCGCACCCGCGTCCTGGCCCAGGTCGCGCGTCAGCCGGAGAACCGCCGGCGCCTGTTTCAGCGGGCGCTGGATATTGGTCTCAAGCGCCTCGACAAGACGCCGCTGACGCTGATGGAGCGGATCCTCGATCCCATCCTCGACCGTCTGGTGCGTGCCAAGGTGCGGGCCCGCTTCGGCGGCCGCCTGGTCGCCGCCTGCTCCGGCGGGGCGCGGCTGGAACCGGAGGTCGGACGATTCTTCCTGGCGCTCGGCATCACCATCATCCAGGGCTACGGCCAGACCGAGGCGGGGCCGATCGTCAGCGCCAACCCGCCGGATGCCATCCGCATCGAAACCGTCGGCACCGCGCTGGAGGGCGTCGCGCTACGCCTGGCCGAAGACGGCGAAATCCTGATCCGCGGCGATCTGGTGATGGACGGCTATTGGGGCCGCCCAGACGACACCGCGGCCACCATCGTCGATGGCTGGCTCCATACCGGCGACATCGGGGAAATCGGCTCTGGCGGCTATGTGCGGATCACCGATCGCAAGAAGGATATGATCGTTCTGTCCGGGGGCGAAAATGTCTCCCCCGCCAAGATCGAGGGCATGCTGATGGCCGAACCCGCCATCGCCCAGGCGGTGGTTGCCGGCGACGGGCGGGCCGGGCTGACGGCGCTGGTGGTTCCGGCCGAGGGTTACGACGACGTCGCCGTGGCCATCGGCGTCAGCGACGTGAACCAGCGCCTGTCGGTAACCGAGCGAATCCGCAAGCACGCGCTGGTGGAACCGTTTACGGTGGAGAACGGGCTGCTGACGCCCACGCAGAAGATCCGGCGGATGCTGGTGATCCGCGCGAATACGGATGTTCTGGCGAAATTGCAGCGTTGATACGGCGGCTTCGTTGCCGGCGACCGACAGCCCTGTTTCCAAATGCACCAGCGCCGCGCTACCCTTCGCGTCAGACAGCAGGAGTATTCAATATGGCGGGACAGGTCGAAGCGAAACTGGCCGAACTCGGCATTACCTTGCCGCTGCCGATGGCGCCGGTCGCCAATTATGTGCCCTATGTCGTGACCGGCAATCTGGTGGTGATCTCCGGCCAGCTCCCGGCCATCGATGGCAAGGTCTCGGTGACGGGCAAGGTCTCCTGGGGCGTGTCGGTCGACAAGGCCACCGACGCCGCGCGGCTGTGTTTCATCAACGTGCTGGTGCATCTCAAGGCGGCCTGTGGCGGCGATCTGGACCGGGTGAAGCGGGTGGTGCGGCTGGGCGGCTATATCGCCTCCCCCACCGAGTTCACGCAGCAGGCGACGGTGATGAACGGTGCCTCCGACCTCGCGGTGGCGGTGTTCGGAGAGGCCGGGCGCCACGCCCGCACCACCATCGGCGTGCCCGTGCTGCCTCTGGACGCCTCGGTCGAGGTCGAGGGCATGTTCGAGATCGAATAAGGGCCAAACCCATGCCGGACGGTTCCGCGACGCTGACCCTCTCGCTGCACCAGTCGATCCATGAGGTCCCGGCAGCGGACTGGGACCTCTGCGCCGGCGACGGCAACCCGTTCGTCAGCCATGCCTTCCTCGGCGCGCTGGAGGACAGCGGGTCCTGCAACGCCCGCACCGGCTGGCTGCCGCAGCACGCGGTCTTGCGGCGGGAGGACGGGGCCATCGTGGCGGCGGCGCCGATGTATGCCAAGTCGCATAGCTATGGCGAATATGTCTTCGACCACGGCTGGGCGCAGGCGCTGGAGCGGACCGGCACGCCCTATTACCCCAAGCTGCAGGTCGCCGTGCCCTTCAGCCCCGTCCCCGGCCCGCGCTTGCTGCGCGCCCCCGGCAGCGGCATTCCGGTCGCCGCTTTGGCGCAGGCGCTGGAGCAGGCCTGCGGTTCGCTGGATATGTCGTCGGTGCATATTACGTTCTGCACCGAGACCGAGTGGAGCGAACTTGGCACCGCCGGCTGGTTGCAACGCATCGGCATGCAGTTCCATTGGGAGAATCAGGGCTACGCCGATTTCGAGGGCTTCCTGGGCGCGCTCTCGTCGCGAAAACGCAAGGTGCTGCGGCGGGAGCGGCGCGACGCCAACGCCTGCGGCCTGACCTTCCACGCACTGTCCGGATCGGACATCACCGAAGCACACTGGGACGCGTTCTACCGGTTCTACCAGTCGACCGTGGACCGCAAATGGGGCTCCGCCTATCTGACACGGCGGTTCTTCTCGCTGCTAGGGGAGCGTTTGGGGCACAAGGTCGTGCTCATGTATGCCGACAATGCTGGCACGCCGGTGGCCGGGGCGCTGAACCTCGCGGGGGCGGAGGCCTTGTATGGCCGCAACTGGGGCTGCACCGGCGATTGGCCGTTCCTGCATTTCGAACTCTGCTATTACCGCGCGATCGACTGGGCGATCGAACACGGATTGCAACGGGTCGAAGCCGGGGCCCAAGGCCGGCACAAAATCCAGCGCGGCTACATGCCCAAACCCACCTACTCCGCCCATTGGATCGGCCATCCCGGATTGCGCCGCGCGGTGGCGAATTTCCTGGTCGAAGAACGCGCCGGCATTCAGTCGGAGATGGCGGCACTGGCGGAGGAATCGCCGTTCCGGAAGGATGGCGAGGGGTAGAAGACCCGTCCGGGCAATCGGGACAACGCGGTCCATCCTCCGCCACGACAGCCGGTCGTTATGCGCTGAGGAATTGCCTCTTGTGGGGGGAGAGAAGCACGCGCGTGCAATGCGGGGGCGCGCGAAATGGCACCGAAGAGGGCGATATGGGTTGTGGCGCTGTCCGCGGCATTGGCCGCGACGATGGCGCGTTCCGCGTGGGCGTCACAAGAACACCGACCCAAACGCGACCTATAAATCGATGGACGAACTGTGCCGGCTCAAGCCACAAGCGCCGATTTACCTTAAACCGGCCGCTCCCCACCGTCATGGCGGGCGAAGGCCCGCCACCCACGACTTTGTTGATCGCAGCAACAAAATCGTGGGTGATCCGCCTTCGCGGACCATGACGGATTTGAAGCGGCAGTGCGTCACTCTTTACGGCGGTTGGTATTACAGACAATTCAATTTATGATAGTTTTAATAACGGATCAGTCCAATTGTTCGCCTGAATTTCCATTTGCGGGGCTGCGACGTGAAGCGAGGGTCCTCGCCCTTCGGCGAGGATGACGCGGGGGCTGGCCAGCCACGGGAATCATTGGCCCAAGCGATAACGCCGTGATAACCTGCCCGCATGGCGGACGGGCTCTACGACACTGACATTCTGGCCTGGTCGGAAACCCAGGCCGACCTCCTGGCCCGCATCGCGCGCGGCCAGCGGGTCAACGGCGTCGACTGGGGCAATGTCGTCGAGGAGATCGCCGACGTGGGGCTTTCGGAGCTGAATGCCGTCATCAGTTTCCTGCGGCAAGGCATGCTGCATTTGATCAAGATGCACATCTCCCCCGATAGCCTCGCGCTGGACCACTGGAGGGACGAGATCGGCACTTTCCTCGACGACGCCGACCAGCGGTTCGCGCCGTCCATGCGTCAACGGATCGACATGGACGACATCTGGCGTCGTGCCATAACGCGTGCGCGCAAAACACAGGCTGGCAATCCCAATGTGACGACACTGCCGGCCGTATGCCCCTGGACCCTGGACGACCTTCTGGCAGGCGACGCCGACGCTCTTTTGGCGGCGCTGTCCCTTACAAATCCCGCGTCCCATCCGTGACCCGCTGCCGCGAATAGCCGCTTCGATTTCGGCCGCCAACGCGCAATTCCGTCAAGCCGACGAAGGTCGGCATGGCGGAAAGCGACAGCACCTTATGTGAACGAAACTGGCCCTCAAACCACCCCACGGTCCCGCAGCCCGGCCACCGCCGCTTCGTCGTAGCCGATCTCGGCCAGAACGGCATCGGTGTGGGCGCCCAAGGCGGGGCCGACTGTGTCCAGCTTGCCGCCGCCATGCGCGAGTTGGAAGCCGGAGCCCATCAGCCGCAGCGGCCCGTACGGGCTATCCACCGTCTGCATCGCGCCGCGGGCGACGATCTGCGGGTGGTCGATGATTTCCTCGATCTTCCAGATCGATGCGCAGGGCGCGCCGCTATCGTTCAACCGGCGTTCCCAGGTCTTCGAATCCTCGGCAGCAAGGGCTGCTTCGATGATCTCCCGCAAAGCCGCCTCGTTGTCCTTGCGCAGGAACCAGTCGCCGAAGCGGGGGTCGTCGAACACATCGGTTCGGCCGAGCGCGGTCATCAGCGCACGGTACTGCTTCTCGTCGTTCACCGCCAGCAGCAGGTAGGAATCCTTGGCCTTGAACAGATTGGCGGTCACCTTGCGGCTGATCGCCTGATTGCCGGCCTGGTGCTGGTGGTGCCCGGCGACGGTGAAATCCGCGACCTGGGTGGACAGGAAGGCCAGGCTCGCCTCCAGCATCGACACGTCGATGAACTGCCCCAACCCGGTATGCGTGCGCTGGAACAGGGCCGAGGACACCGCGAACGCCGCCGTCGCCCCCGACAGCACGTCACACACCGCGAACCCGGCGCGGGTCGGCCCCATTTCCTCATGGCCGGTAATCGCCATGATCCCGGACATCGCCTGGATCTTGCCGTCATAGCCGGCTTCCCCCGACGAGGGTCCGGTCTGGCCGAAGCCGGAAATGGCGCAGTAGATCAGCTTCGGATTGATCTCCGACAGCGCCTTGTAGCCAAGGCCGAGGCGATCCATCACGCCGCCGCGGAAATTCTCCATCACCACATCGGCATTGGCCGCCAGCTTGCGGACGATCTCTTTCGCTTCCGGGTGCTGCAGGTCCAGCGTCAGGCTTTTCTTGTTGCCATTGATCGCCAGCCAGGACGGCGCCATGCCGCGATCCGCCCATTCGCGCGACAGCGGCGTGCGGCGCATATCCTCGCCGCCCCGCCGCTCCACCTTGATCACATCCGCGCCGAGCAGCGCGAGCTGGTACGAACCATAAGGACCAGCCAGCACCTGGGTGAAATCCAGGATGCGCACCCCGGCGAACGGACGAACGGACATGCTCAGGCGGCCTTCACGATGCGGTTGGGGCGGGCCAGTTCCTTCTGGCGGTCGAATTCGGCGCGGCGGCGGGCGAGTTCATCGGCCGAGATCCGATCCAAATTCAAATAATCCAGCTTCCAATCCCCGCTTGCCGACCACCGGATCGGCGATTGCCGCGTGGTCTGCGGGCCGGAGGCGCTTTCCAGCACCTGCAAGGCCAGTTCCAGCGTCTGGTCCTGCGAGGCCACGTCATGCGGCTTGCCGGCGCTGTTGCCGAGGGGGAAGTCGCTGAACAGGAACCGCGCCACCGCGGCATGTTCGACGATGTCCTTGGCGCAGCCCATCACGACGGTGGGGATGCCATTGGCCTCCAGATAGCGTGCGGTCAGGCTGACGGTCTGATGGCAGACCGGGCAGTTTGGCACCAGCACCGCGACATCGGCGCGGTCTTCACGCAGCCGGGCCAGCATCTCCGGCGCGTCGGTTTCGACCGTGACGCGATGGCTGCGGTTGGTTGGCGCGCCATGGAAGCGCGGCGCGACCTCCCCGATTCGGCCGGCGGCAGCGGCGCGGCGCAAGGCCGGCAGCGCGTTCCAGGTGCCGGGATCGGTCGCGCTGGTATGCGTCCGGTCGTAGCCGATATGGGAGATGCGCAGATCGTGATCGACCGCGGTGTCCCCGGAATAGACCTGATAGAACTTGGCGCTGCCATTATAGGCCGCGCCCGGGCCCTGATCGCCCTTGCCCGGCTGGAATGGCGCGGCGGTGGTGATCAGGCTGACCCGCGACTGGCTCAGCGGTTTGGTCAGCGCGGTGAAGGGGGCATCGAGATAATGCGCCCAGCGATAGGGCGTCGTGTAGCCGATGGCCGCGTAATATTCCCGGGTCCGGCGCATATAGGGAATGGCGGAATCATAGTCCGGGGCGAAGCCAAGCAGGGCGTCGATATCCTCCATGAGCGGGGTCCTCCAGGTCGGTTGATATGTCTGGCGGCGAGTCGTCGCAGATTGGCCGTAAGGCCGCAAGAGTCACACAGAAACGGTGGCGGCGCACACGCGCTTGTGTCATTGCCGCGAGTCCTGACCACCCGTCATAATCCCCCGCGCGCCCGCGGCCATTCAGCAGGAGATATCGGCGATGTTTGGATGGTTGGGCGGCCTCAGCTGGCGCGAACGGACGGCGCTTCGTGCGACGTTCGGCGCCTGGACCGCTGATGGGTTCAGCGTCCAACTCTTTGCCTTTGTCCTGCCCGGACTCTTGTCGGCCTGGCATGTCACGACCAGCGCGGCGGGCTTTCTGGCGACAATGACGCTGCTGGCCTCGGCCTTCGGGGGCTGGATCGCCGGCGCCTTCGCCGACAGATTCGGCCGGGTGCGGGTGCTGCAGGTGGTGGTTGCGTGGTTCGCGCTGTTCACCTTCCTGAGCGGCTTTACCCAGGACTTCCAGCAACTGTTCATCTGCCGTGTGCTGCAAGGCTTTGGCGCCGGCGCCGAATGGGCGGTCGGGACCGTCCTGATGGGGGAGGTCATCCGCGACACCCATCGCGGCCGCGCCGTCGGTCTGGTTCAGGCCGGCTGGCCGCTGGGCTGGGGCATCGCGGCGGTGCTGTACATGGTTCTGACCGCCTTGCTGCCTGAAAGCCTGGCCTGGCGGGTGCTCTTTTGGTCGGGCCTGGGACCGGCATTGCTGGTGCTCTGGATGCGCCGCAATCTGGATGAACCCGACTATCTCGGCGCCGAAGAACCCTCGGGCTTCACCCAAATCGCCGCCATGTTCCGCTCCGCCCATTGGCCCACGACCTGGCGGGTGTCGCTGATGCTGGTGGGCGCACAAGGAAGCAGCTACGCGCTGCTGACGTTCCTGCCGATTTACCTGCGGACGGAGCGTCATCTCACGGCGGTGGGCACGGCGGGCTACCTGCTGGCGCTGATCGCGGGCAGCTTCCTCGGCATTTTCACCGGCGGCTATCTGGCGGACCGCATCGGCCGCAAGGCCACTTTCATGGTCTCGCTGATCGGCTCCGCGATGCTGACGGTGGTCGCCATGCTGTTCCCCTTCACCAACCAGATCATGATGCCGGTGGGGTTTCTGCTCGGTTTCATCAGCATGATGATGTTCGCCCCGATGGGGCCGCTGATGACCGAGTTGTTCCCCGCCGCCGTCCGTGCCGTCGCCCAGGGCTTCTGCTACAATTTCGGGCGCGCGGTTGGCGCCATCTTTCCGGCGCTGGTGGGCATGCTGGCAGGCCTGCTGGGCCTGGGCTGGGCCATCGCGATCTTCGCCGGCTGCGGCTTCGCGCTGATGATGGTTGGGCTGTCGCTGCTGCCGGAAACCCGCGGCCGCACGCTGGAAAGTCTGGAAGCCGTTATCCCGGCCGAGGCGGCTTCACCGGCGCAAGATCAGCCCCGATAGGCGCCAATGGCGCAGCAGCATCGTCAGCACCACCCCGGCACCGGCACAGGCAGCCGTGACGGTTGCCAGGGCGTAGACCTCCGGCGTCACGCCCAGCCGGGTCGCTGAGAACACCACCATCGGCAAGGTTGAGGCGCCGGGGCCTGAGGTGAAACTGGCCACGACCAGATCGTCCAGCGACAGGGTGAAGGCCAGCAGCCAGCCGGAGATCAGCGCCGGCGCCATCTGTGGCAAGGTCACGCGCCACATGACCTGCCAGGGTGGCGCGTAGAGGTCAGCCGCCGCTTCCTCCAAGGCCGCACCGGCCTGCGCCAGCCGGGCGCGGACGACGAGGGTCACGGTGGCAACGGCGACCGAGGCATGCGCGATGGTAACCGTCCCCGCCCCACGCCCGGCCGGCCAGCCGCATATCTGCTCCATCACCACGAACAGCAGCAGCAGCGACAGGCCGATCATGACGTCGGGCAAGACGAGGGGCGCGGCGAGCATCGCCTCGAACAATGACCGCCCGCGAAACCGCCCGAACCGCGCGAGGGCGATCCCGGCGGCGGCACCGATCAGGGTGGCGAGCGTCGCCGACAGCATTGCGATCCGCAGCGATAGCAATGCGGCGTCGATCATCACCGGATCATGCCAGAGGACGGTGTACCAACGCGTTGAGAAGCCGGTCCAGACGGTCACGAGCCGGGATTCGTTGAAGCTGAACGCCACCAGGAACGCGATGGGCGCGTAGAGGAAGGCGTAGATGCCGATGAGCCAGATGATCATGGCATCTACGCTGTCCCTTTTTTCAGAGTGTTTTCAGGTATTCCAGCAGAGCCTTCTTTTGGTCCGCCGAAAGGTTGGTGCCGAACTCATGGCCGCAGACGCTGGTGCCGGAGTCGTTGTGCTTCCGGCAGTCAGCTGTGGTCTTGAGGATGTAGTCGAACTTCGTCTGCTCGGCCGCGAGCCCGACCTTGCCATTGGGATCGTAGGCCGGACCAATCTTGAAGGCCTTCGGCCGTTCCGAGACTGGTTTCAGCAGGTCGTCCAGCGTCGGGACCGCGCCATTATGCAGATACGGCGCGGCGGCCCAGATGCCCTGCAGGACCCTTGATTCGTATTTATGCGGCCCGTCGAACGGCCCCTTGCCGGAGGGATCGGGATGGCACATCGGGTCGTGCTTTGGCGCGTAGGCCTCCGCCAGTTTAAGCATGCTCCGCTCACGCCGTTCCTTGATCAAACCGATCGGGTCTTTCGCCAGGTCCTGCTCGATCTCATACCAGGCGATCTCACCGATATGGGGGATGATGGTGCCGATGACCGCAACCTTGAGAACGTTGATCGCGTCGTCTTTGGGTTTGAGGGCGGGCACCAGCCCTGGAATTCCGACGCCGTTGAGCATGCCGGTGTCGATGCCAGTGCGCCCGATCACGTTATACTCCCGCGTATCCGTCCCCACGTCCTGAACCGGCGTGCACCAGGTCGGTGCGCCCAGAGCCTGGGGTTGGACCTTGATGCCGTGGCACGCGGCGCAGCCGGTGCCGCTGGACAGGGGCGAATTGAAAATCTCCTCCCCCTGTTTCGCGAGCGCCTGATCGACGTTCCACGGGAACCGGGGCCAGCCGATCTTCTTGATGAGGGTCTCGAGTTCCAGCAACCCTTTGATGTTGGCAGAATTGTCGGCGACGAAGTCCGTGATGCCGAGGACCTTCTTCGGATGGAAATGGGCGAAGACGCCGAACACTTCCCCGGTGTTGCGCGCCATGGCCAGCAGGTCGTTGCCATTGCCGGCGAAGCCGGGCCATTGGGTCTTGTCCTGGATCGAGGCGTTCCAGATGAACGGATAGCGGGCGGGGGAGTCGGCTTTACGGATATTGGCCGGGATGATGTAGCCCTGCTTCGGCGAACCGATGTCGAGCCCCGTGAGCCGGTTGAAGATCATGCCGACCGCATCCAGCCGCGAGGGGCCCCAGGCGGGTTTGGGCAGCGAGCCGGCGATGATGGCGTGATAGGGCCGGTACCAATCGTTCACATCGGTATGCAGCTGGGTGATTTGCGCCTTGGTTGCCCCGGCACCCAGGACGGTCGCGGCGAAATCCTTGAACGCGGCACCGTTGGTCAATACCTTGCCGGTGGCTTTGTCCACATCGGCCAGGAAACTCTGGAAGTCGGCGATCGCCGGACCACCATCGACGCGTAGCGGCTTGCCATCGACCTCGATCTGGCGCGTGTGGCAGGCAGCGCAGTTCATGCCGATGGCGACGATGCCATTTTTATCCGTGTTGGTGGTAAAGCCGACCGGCAGGGTCGTCGACGGGTCTTCGTTGTTCTTGAGATAGCCGTAACGGTTGAGGTTATCGGCCATGAACGGGGTGCCATCGGGCTGTTTTAATGCCTCGATCCAGGACAGCGGCATGATGCGCGAGCCCTGGTCCTGCTTGTAGAATTGCGCCCTTGTCTGACGGGTCCAGACGGAGCCCTGATTCAGCTCGGTTTTGGTTGCCGGATCCGGTGCCGGCGGAGGCGGCGGTGTGCAGCCGAATTGCGACAGGGCCAGAATGGTGGCGAACAGGACGCGCCTCATGACACAGCTCCAACGTGTGTTTCGATTTGGTCTGATCCTGCACGGTTCGCGGTGGGGACGCAACCGTGCCGCTTCGTACCACAGGGGTATCGCATTTGGCCGCGATACCTTTGCCTGGACGGGGTTGGCCCCCCAAAAAGGTCATCCCCGGGCTTGTCCCGGGGACCAATCGCGGCACAAGCAGAAACCTTGGTCCCCGGGACAAGCCCGGGGATGACGCTGAGGGTTCGACTGTGGCGCACGTCGATCCAAATGCGATCATCCAGCCTCATACCAAGAGCCTGAAATTCTGACCCGTCGCCGGCGCTGTCCGCCGTCATGCCGACGGAGGTCGGCATCCACAACTTCGCAGTATGCGACGCCGAAAAGGCGTGGATACCGATCTTCATCGGTATGACGGGGTTCATAGGCCAAGGGGGCAAATTTTCGGCCCCTGGTATCGCAGTTCGTCCTGGGTCAATGGCGCATGCCCCACCTCAGCGCCGCCACTCACAAAATCAGCGGTAAACCGACATAGTTTTCCGCCAAGGCGGTCGAAGCCGCCACAGAACCGAAAATGTAATCCAGCTCCGCCCGTTGCACCTGGCGTTCGAACGGAGAATGCGCATCAAACCGGTGCAGCAGGCTCGTCATCCACCAGGAAAAACGTTGCGCCTTCCAGACCCGGCGCAGGCAGGTCTCACCATAGGCCTCCAACAGCGCGGTCTCGCCGGCGCGAAACCACGGGATCAGCGCCCTTGTCAGCACGGCCACATCAGCGGCCGCGAGATTCAATCCCTTGGCGCCGGTCGGGGGCACGATATGGGCGGCATCGCCCAGCAGGAACAAACGGCCGTACTGCATCGGTTCCGAGACGAAACTGCGCATCGGGGTCACCCCTTTCTGGGTGATGGTCCCCGGCTGCAGCGTGAACCCCTGGCAGGACAGGCGCAGTGACAGCTCATCCCAGATGCGCCCATCGGACCAATGCGCGATATCCTCATCCGGCGCACATTGCAGATAGAGCCGGCTGACCGAGGGCGAACGCATCGACAGCAGCGCGAAGCCGCGGTCGTGGCTGGCATAGACCAGCTCCTCCGACGAGGGCGGCGTATCAGCCAGGATGCCGAGCCAGCCGAACGGGTATTCCCGATCAAAGCTCCGCCGACAGGCCGCCGGAATGGAGTCGCGGCTGATGCCATGAAACCCATCGCAGCCGGCGATGATCGCGCAATCGAGGCGCTTCTGCCGGCCGTCATGCTCATAGACAATGAAGGGAGCGTCGGTTCCAACGTCATTCAGACTGACCCCGGCCGCTTCGAACAGGATCTGGCCGCCGGCAGCGAGGCGGGCGGCGATCAGGTCCTGCACGATCTTGTGCTGGGGATAGACCATGACGTGCTTGCCGGTCAGCGCCTGGAAATCGATGCGATGGTCGTGGCCTTCGGTGCGCAGGATCACGCCTTCATGCGCCATGCCCTCGGCCTGCATGCGAGTCCCAACGCCGGCATCAGTCAGCAGCTGCTCGACCGGCTGTTCCAGCACGCCGGCGCGAATGCGGCCTTCGACATAGGCGCGGGATCGGGCCTCCAGCACCACGGATTCGATGCCGTTCAGATGCAGCAGATGCGACAGCAGCAATCCGGCCGGCCCGGCGCCAACGATCCCGACCTGAGTGCGCATAATTTTCCTCCCGCTTCGATCAGGAAAGTGTAGCGGGCACACGGCGGTACTGCATACTCTCTTCGCAGTTGCAGCAGGAGCCACCATGTCCCCCACGCCTGACGAATTGGCTTTGGAGTTCACCATGTTCATGTCCCGCGCCGGATTGACCGTGCCGCCGGATCGGCGGGGCGCGATCCTGGCCGCCTACGCCGATTTTCGCGGACAGATCGCGCTGCTGCACGGGCGCCACGCCCATACCGATGAGCCGGCCCATACCTTCACCCAATTGCGTGCGGAGGGTGTGTGATGGACACGCGTGATCTCTCCATCGTCGAAATGGGTCAGGCGCTGCGCTCTGGCGCCGTCACCTCCGTGCAACTGACGCAGGATGCGCTGGGCCGCATCGCGGCCCAGGACGGGGCGCTCCATGCCTTCGTGTTGCTGACCGAGGATCAGGCGCTGGCGCAGGCCGCCCGCGCGGATGCCGAGTTGAAGGCCGGGCACGACCGGGGCCCGTTTCACGGCATTCCGCATGCGCTGAAGGACATCTACGACACCGCCGGCATCCGCACGACCTGCCATTCGAAGCTGCGCCTCGACAATATCCCCGCCGAGAACAGCGTCGTCGCGGCGCGGTTTGAGGCTGGCGGCGCCGTGCTGCTGGGCAAGCTGGCGACGCACGAATTCGCCTTGGGTGGGCCGAGCTTCGACCTACCGTTCCCGCCGGCGCGCAATCCCTGGAACCCCGATCATATCACCGGCGGCTCGTCGTCCGGTTCCGCCACCGCGATCGCCTCACGGATGGTGCGGGTGGCGATGGGGTCCGACACCGGCGGCTCGATCCGTGGCCCGGCGGCCTGGTGCGGGCTGGTGGGGATCAAGCCGACTTATGGCCGCGTGTCACGGCGCGGCGTGTTTCCGCTGTCCTGGGCGCTGGATCATTGCGGGCCTTTATCGCGGAATGTGGAAGACTCGGTCCTGACCCTGCAATTGCTGGCCGGGCACGATCCGCTGGACGTCGCCAGCGCCGATGTGCCGGTTCCGGACTATGCGGCGGATCTGAACAAGGGTGTGGCCGGATTGAAAATCGGCGTGCCGCGCGATTTCTTCGCCAGTGCCTCGGCCCTGACGCATGACGTGCTGGCGGGCTTCGACCGCACGGTGGAGCAATTGCGCGCCGCCGGCGCGGTGGTCGAAACCATCAAATTGCCGGATTACGCGCTGTTCGCCGCCGCCGGGCGGGTGATCATGATGGCGGAGGCCTTCGCCATCCATGAGGCGAATATGCGCGACCGCATCCTGGATTACGCCGAAATCACCGCCAACCGCTTCATCCTCGGCGCGACCGTGACCGCGGCCGATTACCTGGCGGCGTTGCGGGTGCGGCGGGAGGTAACGGATGCGGTGAACGCGGCGTTGCGCACCTACGATTCCCTGCTGTGCCTGTCGGCGCTGAACACCGCGCCCAGCTTCGCCGCCGTGACGGACGCGCTGTCGAGCGCGGCGCCGATGCAGACCATCCCCTTCAACGTCACCGGCCATCCCGCGATGAGCGTGCCCGTCGGCCTTGGCTCGGACGGGTTGCCGCTCGGCGTGCAGGTGGTGGGCCGGGCGTTTGATGAGGCGATGGTGTTCCGGGTTGGGCGCGCGATCGAGGTACTGTCGGGGTGGGAGAGTGTGGCGCTGCCGGGGTGATCAGTCCAGGCTTGTCTGATGGTACGCAATGGAGTACAAGATAACATGCGAACCACGTCCTATAGCGAATTCCGGCGAACCCTCGCCGCCACTCTGGACAGCGTCATCGACGACCACGCGCCGCTGATCATCACCCGCGATCGCGGCAAGCCGGCCGCGGTGCTGATCTCACTGGAGGATTACGCCTCGCTGGAAGAGACCCGGTATCTTCTGACCAGCCCGGCAAATGCCGCACGCCTGACGGCATCGATCACCGCACTGGAAGAAGGAAAAGGAGCCGAACGCGAGCTGCTGGAATGAGGTTGATTTTCAGCGAGCAGGCCTGGGATGATTATTTGCACTGGCAGTCTAACGACCGTGCGGTCCTGGACCGCGTTAATGCGTTAATCAAAGAGTGCGCGCGAACGCCTTTTGCCGGGATTGGCAAGCCGGAGCCTCTGCGTGGCGGATTGGCCGGTTGGTGGTCACGCCGCATCAACCGGGAGCATCGGCTGGTGTATCGACCGACCGAAGATGGATTGCTGATCGCGCAGTGCCGGTATCATTACTAGGCGAAATCCCAGAGAGTGATCGCGCGCTTTGACCGGTGACACCTTCCTCGGTTTCGATGCGGCGCTCGTGGCCACGAGTTCGGTTGTTATGGTTCAGATATTATACAGCGCCGATGTCCGAACCATGACGGCAGAGCGCAGGGGCAGGTTTATGAGCCATCGCGATCATGTAATATACCCCGACTCCGCAGGAATCCGGATACTCCGCTGCTGTTGAAACCGACCAGCGGCACGCCATCCCCGTCATGCCGACGCAGGTCGGCATGACGGGGATGGCCGACGCCGAAGGGTCAATGTTATGGGCCTCTGGTATAAACCCATCCAAAGCTGGCCGATACAATGGGCGACAACCGCACCGGCGCCAAAATTGCCCTTGTGCCTGCCGGTGCGGGCCCCCATCGTCCCGGCCATGGAAACACAGTTCGACACGATCGATGAGGCCTCCATCGTCACCCTGGTCGACCGGT
>CAIUPC010000121.1 GCA_903900905.1 uncultured Acetobacteraceae bacterium | reverse complement strand
GGCTGTCCTTATCCAGAGGTTCCAAGGCGTGGATGCCGACCTCCGTCGGCATGACGGGAACTGCAAGGCTGTGCCCATGACCCCCACCGCCCTCCTCAACGCCGCCGAAGCGCTGGTTCCCGATCTGGCGTCCCGCGCCGCCGCGACGGAAGCCGCACGCTCCGTTCCGCCTGAAACCATCGCGGCCTATCATCGGTCGGGCATCCTGAAGGCCCTGCAACCGCGGGCGTTTGGGGGCGCGCAGCTGTCGTTCGACGTCTTCTCCCGCATTGTGGAAACCCTGGCGCAGGGGTGTTCCGCCTCCGCCTGGGTTTACGCCGTGCTGGGGGAGCATCAATGGGTGGTCGCCTGCATGAATGAGCGGGCGCAGGCCGATGTCTGGGGCTCGACTCCTGACGCGGTGGTGTCGTCGTCTTTGGCGCCGCGAAACAACGCAACCCCGGTGGATGGCGGCTGGCGTCTGAGCGGGGAATTCCCGTTTTCCTCCGGCTGCCAGCATGCGCAATGGGCGATCCTGGGTGCGCGGGCGGAGGATGCGGCGGGCAACAAACCGACGCGTTACATGCTGGTGCCGATGGCGGAGATCGAGATCCGCGATGATTGGCATGTGCTGGGATTGCGCGGCACCGGCAGCCGGACCTTGGTGCTGCGGGATGTGTTCATTCCGGCGCACCGCACGGTGCTGCTGAAGGATTTGCTGGACGGGACCACGCCCGGGTCCGCCGTGCATCCCGATTACGGCCTCCTGCGGGCGCCGCGCGGGTTTTTGGTGCCATTTTCTCTACCGCCGGTGATGTTCTCTTTGGCGCGGCGGGCTTTGGCGATGGTGCCGGTGTCGTTGCGCTCTCGATTATCGCGCGGCGTGCGCGATCTCGGGGAGTCCGAGGTCGTGCAGATGCAACTGGCCGAAGCCGGCGCCGAGATCGATCTCGCCAATCTGGTGCTGCACACGCGCCGGGCCGAGAGCATGGCGTTGCTGGACTCCGGCCAGCCCATCCGGGTCGAGGACACGATGCGCAACCGCCGCGACGTGGCTTTCGCGGCGGAGCAGATCAAACGTGGGGTGGAACGATTGGGGGAGATCAGCGGCTCGCGCATCGTGCATGACAGCGACCCGCTGCAGCCCATTCTCCGCGATGTTCTGACGATCGCGACGCATTCGGTGGTGTTACGGTATACTAACTATGTCCCCTACGGCCGCACGATGCTCGGCTTACCGCCGGCGATTGGGGAGGCATGAGCGACCAGCCTCTGCCGCCCGAGTTTTCTCTGATCGCGCGGCATTTCCGGCCGCTGGCGGGACCGGGGTCGTTAGACCTTCGCGATGATGCGGCGTTGTTGACGCCGCCGCCGGGGAAGCAGCTGGTGCTGACGGCGGATGCGATGGTGGCGGGGGTGCATTTTTTCGCCGATGATCCACCGGATTTAATCGGGCAGAAATTGTTGCGGGTGAATCTGTCCGACCTCGCGGCGAAGGGGGCAACGCCGCTTGGGTATCTGATGACGGTGTCCACGCCGAGGGGCACGCCGGATGCGTGGTACGCGGGCTTCGCAGCAGGGCTGGCGCGGGATCAGGCGGAGTTTGGCTGCACTTTGCTGGGGGGGGACACGACCTCCACGCCCGGGCCGATATCGTTAACTTTGACCATCGTTGGCACGGTGACGCCGGGGTTGTCGGTGCATCGGTTCGGGGCCTCGGAAGGGGATGGGGTCTGGGTCACCGGGACTATTGGCGACGGGGCTTTGGGGTTGCAGGTGGCGTTGGGGGCTTTGGCCGATGCCAGCGGGTTTCTGCTGGACCGGTACCGGTTGCCGCGGCCGCGGGTGGGGCTGGGGATTGGCGGCGTTGCCTCGGCTGGGATGGATGTGTCGGACGGGCTGGTGCAGGACCTCGGGCACATGTGCCGCGCCAGCGGGCTGGGGGCGGTGATTGATGCGGCGGCGGTGCCCATGTCGGACGCCGCGCGCGCCGCCGGGCCGCAGTGGCTGGAGACGCGGCTGACTGGCGGCGACGATTATGAGCTGCTGCTGGCGGTGCCGCCGGGACGCGAAGACGCCCTGCGCGCCGCCGCCGCTAAAACGGGGGTGCCCGTGACTCGTATCGGCCGCTTCCATTCCGGCGCGTCCGGGGTCATGGTTCTGGGACCCGGCGGGAAACCCCTTGCTCTGACAAAGGGGGGCTGGAGCCACTTTTGACCTGAGGGACGCGCCCAAGAGATGAACAAGAACGTATGGCTCCTGTTCTGCTGCCAGGCCTTGATGAATGCCATCATGTCCGGCCAGACCATCATGGCGTCCCTGACGGGGCATAATCTGTCCGGTTCGGCTTTGAACACGCTGCCGATGGCGATCCAGATGGTATCGGTGATGTGCGCCTCGGTCCTCGCGAGCCAGGTGTTTTCGCGGTTTGGGCGCAAGGCGGGGTTTTGGCTGGGCAGCAGCATCTCGTTCTGCGGCAGCCTCACCTTCGCGGCGGGCATTTATGTGCATAGTTTCCCGCTCTATTGCCTGGGCGCGATCCCGGCGGGTCTCGGCTTCGGCATCGCCCAGCATCTGCGTTTCGCTGCGGCGGAGGTGGCGGACGCGGACTCCAAGGCCCGCGCGATTTCGCTGGTGCTGGCAGGCGGTGTGCTGGCGGCGATCGTGGGGCCGGAGATGGTAAAGCGCACCAACGATCTGATCCCGGATTATCAGTTCCTGGCGACGTATCTGTATCTGCCGGTGCTGCCGATCATTACGTGTACGTTGTTGTGGTTCGTGGAATTGCCGCCGGCGCCGCCGCGGGTGGTGATGCCGATCCCGTTTGGAACAATCATTGCACGGCCGAATTTTGTGGCGGCGGTGTGTGCGTCTTTGGCGGGCTATGCGTCGATGAACCTGATCATGGTTTCGACCCCGTTGCAGATGGTGTTGTGCGGCTTCTCCGTGGGGGCGACGGCGGATGTGATCCGATCGCACTCCGTTTCGATGTATGCGCCGGGGTTCTTCACCGGGCGGTTGATCCAGAAGTTCGGGGTGCACCAGATCATTGGCATTGGCTCGCTGATCACGCTGACCTGCGTGGCGATGAACCTGTATTTCCCGCCGGAATGGGGGGTGTTCATGGTGTCGCTGGCGCTGCTGGGGCTGGGCTGGAATTTCATGTTCGTGGGCGGCACGACGATGCTGACCACGGCTTACTCGGCGAATGAGCGGGTGCGGGTGCAGGCGACGCATGATTTCATCGTGTTTGGGAGCGTGGCGTGCACCGCTTTGGGCTCGGGCGTGCTGGAGTCGATGGCGGGATGGACGGCGCTGAACCTGACGGTGGTGCCGCCGGTGGTGATCGCGATGGGGGTTGTGGCCTGGCACTATGTGGCGAAGCGGCGGGTAGTGGTGGCTTGATCGGCGGCTTTGCTGGGGGATAGGGCCCACCCCCATGACGCGCCGCCGCGCTTGCGCTAAACGCGGCCCATGATCCGCCTCACCACCACCTCCCCCGCATTCGAGCCCGCCTTCACCGCCCTGCTTGGCCAGGCGCGGGAGACCACGGCAACCGTGGACCAGGCCGTCTCCGCCATCATCGCCGAGGTCCGCGCCCGCGGCGACGCGGCGCTGATCGACTATACCGCGCGGTTTGACCGCCACAGCGTCACCACGCTGCGCATCACCGAGGCCGAGATCGACGCCGCCACCGCCGGCATCCCAGCCGAACTCGCGGCGGCGCTGGATACGGCGGCGCGGCGGATTGAGGCATTTCATAAGGCGCAGCTCCCCGCCGATCTGCGTATGACCGACGAAGCCGGCCTGACGCTGGGGATGCGCTGGGGGGCGCTCGACTCCGTGGGCATTTACGTGCCCGGCGGCAAGGCGGCTTACCCGTCCTCGGTGCTGATGAACGCCATCCCGGCCCGCGCCGCCGGCGTGGCCCGCATCGCCATGTGCGTGCCGACCCCGGACGGGGTGCTGAACCCGCTGGTCCTCGCCGCGGCCAAAAGGGCCGGCGTGTCGGAGATCTACCGTATCGGCGGCGCCCAGGCCGTGGCCGCGCTCGCCTACGGCACCGAGTCCGTCGCCCCGGTCGATCGCATCGTCGGCCCCGGCAACGCCTATGTCGCCGAAGCCAAGCGCCAGGTCTTCGGCCGGGTCGGCATTGACAACATCGCCGGCCCGTCGGAGGTCGTGGTCCTCGCGGACGCCAACAACGACCCGCGCCGCGTCGCCGTCGATCTGCTGGCCCAGGCTGAGCATGACGAGGCCGCGCAATCCATCCTCATCACCGACAGCGCCGCTTTCGCCGACGCGGTCGCCGAAGCGGTGCTGGCGGAACTGCCGACGCTGCCCCGCGCCGCCATCGCCGGCGCCAGCTGGGACGCGCATGGCGCCATCATCCTGGTGCGCGACTTCAACGAGGCCATCGCCCTGATCGACCGCCTGGCACCGGAGCACTTGCAGATCATGCTGCCCGACCCCGAAGCCATTTTCGCCCGCATCCGCCATGCCGGCGCGGCCTTCCTCGGCGCATTCTGCCCGGAAGCGCTGGGCGATTACGTCGCCGGCCCGAACCATGTGCTGCCGACGGGGCGCACCGCGCGGTTTGCCTCGGGCCTGTCGGTATTTGATTTCCTCAAGCGCACAACATGGATTTCGGCCAATCAATCCGCCCTCGACGCGGTTGGTCCCGCGGCCGTGGCGTTGGCGGAGGCGGAAGGCCT
>CAIUPC010000120.1 GCA_903900905.1 uncultured Acetobacteraceae bacterium | reverse complement strand
CGGCAGCCACGCCTTTGCTCCATTGGGTCGAGCGAAGGCGTGGATGCCGACCTGCGTCGGCATGACGGGGTGGGCAGTGCCGTTGCGGCAACGGATCGGGTACCGGGTATGACCCCGGACTCCCGTTTCACCCTGATCCGTTCGGCGGGTGTCCGGTTCGCGGCCACCTATGCCGCGCTGCTGGCCGTTAGTGCCGCCGCTTTGGCCATCTTCCTCTGGTGGTCCACCGCCGGGTTGCTCGATCGCCAGACCGAAGCCGCGATCCGCGCCGATGCGCAGGGCCTGTCCGAACGCCTCGCCGATAGCGGCATTCGCGGCCTGATGGCGACGATCGAGGATCGGCTGGCGGCCAATGTGGACGATGACGCGATCTATCTGCTGGCCGATCCCAGCTTCAACCGCATTTCCGGCAATCTGGCGCATTGGCCGCAGGTGGTGGTGAAGCTGGGCTCGTTCTACGAACTGCCGATGCAGCGGGCCGGGATCAAATCGCTGGCGCAGGTGCAGGCTTACACCCTGCCCGGCGGTTTCCATTTGCTGATCGGGCGGGATGTGGAGGTGCGGGCCCAGCTGCGCCGGCTGCTGACGGATGCGCTGCTCTGGGCTCTGCTGATCGTCGGCGCGATGGCCTCTATCGGCGCCATCCTGGTGCGCAGCCTGTTCCGCAGCACGCTGGCCAGCGTCTCGGCCACCGCCGGGGCGATCGCGGCGGGGGATTTCACCCAGCGGGTCCGGGTCAGCGGCCGCGGTGACGAGTTCGACCAGTTGGCCGAAGTCATCAACGACATGCTCGACCGTATCGGGCGGTTGATGGAAGGCGTGCGCCAGGTCTCGAACGCGATCGCGCATGATCTGCGCACACCGATCACCCGGGCGCGGACGCGGTTGGAGGATGCCAGCCTGCATGCCCAGACCGCCCCGGAATTACGCGCCGCCATCGAACGCGCCACGGCGGATCTGGACGGGATTGTCGCCGTCTTTCAGGCACTGCTGCGGATCGCGGAGATCGAGGCGGGTTCGCGCCGGGCCTCCTTCGCGCGGGTGGACATCGTGCCATCGCTGGCCGGCGTGGCGGAGCTATACGAAGCCGTGGCGGAAGATCGCGGCGTCACCCTGTCGGCGGCCCTGCCCGTGCGTTTGCCCTTCTTCGGCGATGCCGCCCTGGTGCAGCAGGCCATCGCCAATCTGGTTGATAACGCGGTCAAATTCTCCCCCGCCGGTGCCGAGGTCACGCTGACCGCCACCACTCGGCCAAAGGGCATCGAGATCGTCGTCACCGACCGCGGTCCCGGCATTCCTCAGGACGAGCGCGCCAAGGCGCCGCAGCGCTTCTACCGCGGTGAAACCGCGCGCCACACGCCAGGCTCCGGCCTCGGTCTGGCTCTGGTGCAGGCCGTGGCGCAACTGCACAACGGATCATTGGCCCTGGAAGACGCCGCACCGGGGCTGCGGGCCGTGCTTACTTTGCCCGTCGGCGATGAGGGCGCGGCGGATGCCTAACGCCATTGTCACGTTCCGACCATGGGCAGACCATCCGCGACAGGGCAGAATACAGGCCATGATCAGGATCACGCGCTGCTGGCCTGCCTGTGCCCTCGTCCTTTGGACGGCGACCGCGCGGGCCGAAGATCCGGCCCTGGAAGTGACGACGGACACGGTCGTTTATTGCAGCGAATTGCATGAACGCCTGGAAACATTGATGCGCGCCAGCGGCGCCGCTTCACAGCAGGTCCGGGACCTGAGCGAGGAGGGCCAGCGCATGTGCGACCAGGGCCTGGCGCGTGGCGGCGTGCTGCGTCTTCGCCGCGCTTTGTCATTGATCGCGCGCCCCGGCGAGTAGAACAGCCGCCGGACGATAGATAATATCTATCAATGGATGCGCTGGGTTTCTTGCATTTCCCCCGATCTGACGTCCAAACTGGGATTATCGACGCAGCGCCCCTGGTCCCGCACCAGGCAATGTCTGCCACCAGGAGGATCGATTGCCCGTCTTCGAGCCATTCAACGCAGACCGCGCGGCGGATATCATCGCCGCCCATGCTGGCCAGGAGGGCGCGACGCTGCCGATTTTGCATGCGTTGCAGCATGAATTTGGCTGCGTCCCGACCGCGGCGGTGCCCATGGTGGCCCAGGCGCTGAACCTCAGCCGGGCCGAGGTGCATGGTATCGTCACTTTCTATCACGAATTCCGCCGCACCCCGCCCGGCAAGCATGTGTTGCAACTATGCCGTGCGGAAGCCTGCCAGGCCGTGGGTGGCGATCGGGTCGCCGCGGATGTGAAGGCGCGGCTGGGGGTGGACTGGCATGGGACCTCCGATGACGGCGCGGTGACGCTGGAACCGGTGTTCTGCCTTGGTCTGTGCTCCATCGGCCCCGCCGCCCTGCTGGATGGGGCGCCGCTGGCGCGGTTGAACGCGGACAAGGTCGCGGCCGCGCTGGAGTCCGCGGCATGACCCGCGTTTACGTCTCCCGCGATGCCGCTGCTTTGGCGCTGGGCGCCGACGCGGTGGCCGCCGCCCTGGCCCCGCATGCGACGGTGGTGCGCACGGGTTCGCGCGGCATGCATTGGCTGGAACCGCTGGTGGAGGTTGAGACTGATGCCGGGCGTGTTGCTTATGGCCCGGTGGACGCGGCCGATGTACCGGGATTGCTCGCCGCGGGGTTGCTGACGGGCGGCGCGCATGCGCTGCGGCAAGGGGCAACGGATGAAATCCCCTTCATGGCGCGGCAGACCCGCCTGACCTTCGCACGCTGCGGCCTCATCGACCCGCTGTCGCTGGACGATTACCGCGCCCATGGCGGCTTCATCGGCTTGCAAAAAGCGATCGAGATCGGTGCCGCCGCGACCATGGACACGGTGCTGAAATCCGGCCTGCGCGGCCGCGGCGGCGCCGGCTTCCCCACGGGCATCAAGTGGAAGACCACCGCCGACGCCGAGGGCGATCGCAAATACATCGTCTGCAACGCCGATGAGGGCGACTCCGGCACCTTCGCCGATCGCATGCTGATGGAAGGCGATCCGTTCAGCCTGATCGAGGGCATGGCAATCGCCGGGATCTCGACCGGCGCGACCAAGGGCTATGTTTATACCCGCTCCGAATACCCGCACGCTATCGCAACGTTCGACGCGGCGCTGGATGTGGCGCGGAAGGCCGGGGTGCTGGGCACCGACGTGTTCGGTTCCGGGCACGCCTTCGACATCGAGCAACGGGTCGGCGCCGGCGCCTATGTCTGCGGCGAGGAAACCGCGCTGCTGGAAAGCCTGGAGGGCAAGCGCGGCCAGGTCCGCGCCAAACCGCCGCTGCCGGCGCATAAGGGATTGTTCGGCTGCCCAACGGTGGTCAACAACGTGATCACCCTGGCAACCGTGCCGTGCATCCTGCGCGACGGGCCGGAAGCGTACCAGGCCATCGGCATGGGCCGCTCGCGCGGGACGGTGCCTATCCAATTGGCGGGGAATGTAAGGTTCGGCGGGCTGTTCGAGGCCGGGTTCGGCGTCAGCCTCGGCGATCTGGTGAACGATATCGGCGGCGGCACTCTGTCCGGGCGACCGGTGCGCGCGGTGCAGGTGGGCGGGCCGTTGGGCGCCTATTTCCCGCCGTCGTTGTTCGACACCCCGTTCGACTACGAGGCCTTTGCCGCCCGCGACGGGCTGATCGGCCATGGCGGCATCGTGGTGTTCGACGACACCGTCGATCTGGCGAAACAGGCCCGTTTCGCGATGGAGTTCTGCGCAGCGGAATCCTGCGGCAAATGCACCCCCTGCCGCATCGGCTCGACCCGGGGGATGGAGACGGTGGATAAGATCGTCGCCGGCACCGCCGTGGAAGCCAATACCGCGCTGCTGCGCGATCTCTGCCACACCATGAAATTCGGTTCGTTGTGCGCGCTGGGCGGGTTCATTCCCTATCCCGTGCTGAGCGCGCTCGATCATTTCCCCGAGGATTTCCGGCCATGACCCTGATCAAGGAAATCGACTACGGCACAAGCGCCGTGTCCGCGACGCGCCTGGTGACGCTGCTGGTGGACGGCCATGAGGTCACGGTGCCCGAGGGTACCTCGATCATGCGCGCCTCGATGGAAGCCGGGATCAAAATTCCCAAGCTGTGCGCGACGGATACGCTGAACAGCTTCGGCAGCTGCCGCATGTGCCTGGTGGAGATCGAGGGGCGGAACGGCACCCCGGCCTCCTGCACCACGCCGGTCGCGCCGGGGATGAAGGTTCACACCTCCTCCGACAAGGTGCGGCAGCTGCGGCGCGGGGTGATGGAGCTGTATATCTCCGACCATCCGCTGGATTGCCTCACCTGTTCGGCCAACGGCAATTGCGAATTGCAGGATACGGCCGGTGAGGTCGGGCTGCGGCAGGTGCGGTATGGGCAAGAGGGCGCGAACCATTTGGACGCGCCGACCGATGCCTCGAACCCTTATTTCGATTTCGATGCGTCGAAGTGCATCGTCTGTTCGCGCTGCGTGCGCGCCTGCGAGGAAGTGCAAGGCACCTTCGCGCTGACGGTCGAGGGGCGCGGCTTCGCCTCGAAAATCGCGGCGGGGATGAACGAGCCGTTCCTGACCAGCGAATGCGTGTCCTGCGGCGCCTGCGTGCAGGCCTGCCCGACGGCGACGCTGATGGAAAAATCGGTGGT